>NZ_JBHXNK010000039.1:0-63179 GCF_042719755.1 Nocardia sp. NPDC058519
GCCCGGTCCCATTCCGAACCCGGAAGCTAAGGCCACCTGCGCCGATGGTACTGCACTCGACAGGGTGTGGGAGAGTAGGACACTGCCGGAACATCTTTGCGAAAGGCCCTCCAACTTCGGTTGGAGGGCCTTTTTGCGTTCCGAGGACCGTCGCCTACAGTGCTTTGGGTGCGCCTCGTCATTGCTCGTTGCCAGGTCGACTATGTCGGTCGACTGACCGCCCACCTCCCGATGGCTCGTCGGCTGTTGCTGATCAAGGCCGACGGATCGGTGCTCGTGCACTCCGACGGCGGCTCCTACAAGCCGCTGAACTGGATGAGTCCGCCGTGCTGGCTGGTGGAGCAGGACGTGCCGGACGCGATGCTCGCCGAGCTGCCAGACGGTGTCACGCCACTGCGGGAGGGACAGACACCGGAGCCCGTGATCGCGAAGGCGCTGTGGGTGGTGACCAACAAGGCCGGCGAGGAATTGCGGATTACCATCGAGGAGATCGAGCACGATTCCTCGCACGAACTCGGCGTCGACCCCGGCCTGGTGAAGGACGGCGTCGAAGCGCATCTGCAGGAGCTGCTCGCCGAACACGTGACGAAGCTCGGGGAGGGTTACACCCTGGTGCGACGCGAGTACATGACCGCGATCGGCCCGGTGGACCTGCTGTGCCGCGATGCCGACGGTGCCACGGTGGCGGTGGAGATCAAGCGACGCGGTGACATCGACGGCGTCGAGCAGCTCACCCGCTACCTCGAACTGCTCAACCGAGACCCGCTGCTGGCGCCGGTGTCCGGGGTGTTCGCGGCGCAGCAGATCAAGCCGCAGGCTAAGACGCTGGCCGAGTACCGTGGAATCCGCTGCCTCACGCTCGATTACGACGAGCTACGTGGCACGGAGAGCAACGTTTTCCGCCTGTTCTAGGAGGAAGTGGGATGCCGCGACGTAAACCACGCACGGGACGTCCTACGGGGCCCGCGCCGATCGGCGACGTCTACGGCCGCACCGAGGACGGCCCTGGCGATGAAACCTATATCGTGCGAACGGTTCCCGGTGCCCGCGCGGTGAAGACCTACCGGTGTCCCGGCTGCGACCACGAGATCGCGGTCGGTGTCGCCCATATCGTCGCCTGGGCCGCCGAGGGCGGCGAGGACGACCGCAGGCACTGGCACCAGGGTTGCTGGAACGGCAGGCGTACCCGCGGCATCACCCGCCGCTGGTCCTGACGCGCAACCGACCAGCATACGAAGAAAACCGAAGGCCGCCTCGATTATTCGAGGCGGCCTTCGGTTTTCCAGGTGAATGTCGTGACGAGTCCGACAGACTGATTAGTTGACGTCGGCGCTCTCGCGGTCCTCGTCGACGATGTCCTCGTCGGCGACCTCCGGGATGGCTTTGTTCTGGCGCGAGCTCGACACCGACTTGTTGCTGTTGCCGTTGCTGATCGACTTGCGCTCGGGGGTGCCGTCGAGCAGCTCGCTCTCGCGGTTGACGGCGGCGAGCATGGCGGGCACCGAGTCGAGCTGACCACGGATACCGAGCAGCTGGGCCAGGACCCGGCCGCGCAGCACGCGCATCTCCTCGGCCAGTTCCTTCGCGTGCGCGATCTTGCGCTCGGAGGTCTGGGTGGCGGAGCTGATCAGGCGGTTCGACTCATCGGTCGCGTCCTTGATCCGCTGAGCGGCCTCGGCGCGACTGGTGGCCTCGAGCTCCTCCATGGCACGGGTCAGCTTGGTGCGCCGATCGTTCATGGTGGCCTCGAAGTCCTGCTGGGTGGCCTTGCGCTTGGCCTCGGCCTCCTTGCCGAGACGTTCCACATCGGCCTGGGCGGCCTCGATGATCTTGGCGGACTCGGTGCGCGCGTTCGCGAGGGTCTGCTCGAACTCGATCTCGAGCGCCTCGCGCTTCTCCTTGGTCTCCGCGAGCAGCGACTCGTACTTGCCACGCATCTCGGTGGCCTGCTGCTCGGCGATCGACACCATCTCGGCGGCTTCGGCCTGCGCCAGCGCGCGGACCTCGGACGCTTCGTCCGAGGCCAGGCGCAGCATGCGCGAGATGCGGTCGGACATGCCTTCGGCGGTGGTCGGCGGCACGGAAAGCCGGTCGACCTCCTTGCGGAGCTCGTCGATCTCGTCACGTGCATCTTCCAGCTGGCTGGCGAGATTGCGGGCCTGCGCTGCGGCAGCGTCCCGGTCGGTGGCGGTGACGCGGAGCTCAGCGTCGAAGCGGTCGAAGTAGTTGCGCACCTCGTCTTGCGCATAACCCTTGCGCACAACGGTGAAGGGCAGTGCAACGAAGCGATTGCGATCGGACTCAGGTGACGACATGGCACACAAAATACAGCCTCGAGCGAGGCTATGGAGACTCGACCGTGATTGTGATCTCGCCGAGATTTACCGACAGTACCGGCGTACTAGTGCGTAACATCCGGGTTCGGCTCCACGAGCTCGACCAGCACACCGCCAGCATCCTTCGGATGGATGAAATTGATGCGGGAATCCGCGGTCCCGTGGCGGGGGGCTTCGTACAGCAAACGCACGCCGCGCCCGCGCAGGAAGTCCGAAACCGCCTCGATATCGGTGACCCGGTAGGCCAGCTGCTGCAGTCCGGGGCCGCTGCGGTCGATGAACTTGGCGATGGTCGACTCGGCGGTGAGCGGGGCCAGCAACTGCAGGGCGGTCGCGCGGTCGGCGGCGGCGGGGCATGACAGCATGGCCTCCACGACGCCCTGGGCCTCGTTCACCTCGCGGTGGGTCTCGACCATGCCGAGATTGTCGGTGTACCAGGCCACCGCGATGTCGAGGTCGGGCACGGCGATACCCACGTGGTCGATGGCGATGACGTAGTCGGCGGGGATGAACTTCTCGTTGGTCACCCCACGAAGCTAGCGCTTGTGTGTGCGAGTGGGGAGCCCGCCCGCGCGTTGCGCACGGCCGCAGCGTAGACGCAGGTACGCCGACCTGCGTGCCGGGCGCGGGCCGATACCGGTTACCGTGGAGGTCAACTCCTGAACCCGTGCGGCGATGCCGCCTGCGTCCGGCGAGGTTCGACTCAATGAATGCGAGGCTTTCGTGACCACTTCTGTCATCGTGTCCGGTGCGCGTACCCCGGTCGGTCGGCTGCTCGGCGGTCTGAAGGGCTTCAAGGCCTCGGATCTGGCCGGTGTCGCGATCAAGGCCGCGCTCGAGAAGGGCGGCGTCGCGCCCGAGCAGGTCGACTACGTGATCCTCGGCCAAGTGCTGCAGGCCGGTGCGGGGCAGCTGCCCGCGCGTCAGGCAGGCATCGCCGCGGGCATCCCGATGGATGTGCCGTCGATCCTGATCAACAAGGTCTGTCTGTCGGGCATCAACGCGATCGCGCTGGCCGATCAGCTGATCCGCGCGGGTGAGCACGAGATCGTGGTCGCCGGTGGCATGGAGTCGATGAGCCAGACCCCGCACCTGCTGCCCAAGAGCCGTGAGGGCTTCAAGTACGGCGACACCACCCTCGTCGACCACATGGCCTACGACGGTCTGCACGACGTGATCACCGACCAGGCCATGGGCCTGCTCACCGAGGATCGCAACGACCTGGACAAGGTGAGCCGCGAGGAGCAGGACGCGCTGGCCGCGGCCTCGCACCAGCGCGCTGCCGCCGCGTGGAAGAACGGTCTGTTCGAAGACGAGGTCGTGCCGGTCGCCGTGCCGCAGCGCAAGGGTGAGCCGGTCTACGTGACCGAGGACGAGGGCATTCGCGCCGACACCACCGTCGAGTCGCTGGGCAAGCTGCGTCCGGCCTTCCGCAAGGACGGCACCGTCACCGCGGGTACCGCCTCGCAGATCTCCGACGGCGCGGCCGCGGTGATCGTGATGAGCAAGGCCAAGGCCGAAGAGCTGGGTCTGGAGTGGATCGCCGAGATCGGCGCCGCGGGCCAGGTCGCCGGTCCGGATTCGACCCTGCAGGACCAGCCTGCCAACGCCATCCTCGCCGCGTGCGCGAAGGAGGGCATCACGCCCGCCGATCTGGATCTGATCGAGATCAACGAGGCGTTCGCGGCCGTCGGTGTGTCTTCGACCCGCAAGCTCGGCTTCGACCCGGAGAAGGTCAATGTCAACGGTGGCGCGATCGCGATCGGCCACCCGCTCGGCATGTCCGGCGCGCGCATCCTGCTGCACCTGGCGCTGGAGCTGAAGCGTCGCGGCGGTGGCGTCGGTGCGGCCGCCCTGTGCGGTGGTGGCGGTCAGGGTGACGCGCTGATCATCCGTGTTCCTGCCTGATCCTGTTCGACCACGAAAGCCCTGGTATTCCTCGCGAGTACCAGGGCTTTCGTTGTGACCGGTCCAACTACTCGGTGTCGTAGATCATGCTGCACAATGGGGGCCATGGGTTTCTTCGATTTGCGGTCAACGGCCAGTCGGTTTCGGTTCTTCGCGGTGCTCGAGGCACTGTCCTGGATCGGGCTGCTGACCGGTATGGCGTTCAAGTACCTGCCCGCGGAGGGCAACGAGATCGGCGTGAAGATCTTCGGACCGGTGCACGGGGTGATCTTCGTGCTGTTCGTGATCACGGCGCTGCTGGCCTCGCGCGAACTGAACTGGAACTGGAAGACCACGGTGCTGGCGCTGGCGTCGAGCATTCCGCCGCTGTTCACCGTGATCTTCGAGGTCTGGGCAGTACGCACCGGTCAGCTGGGTGAGCTGAGCGCCGACGCGAGCAAGGGCTCCGCGGCTGCCACGCCGACGGCTTCGTGACAAACTGGAAAGCGTGACTCGACCCGCTGCCCGCCGTCCTTCGCCCACCGCTGCCGCCGCCATGTCCGGTGCGGTGGATCTGTCCGCGCTGAAGCAGCCGCCCGCCGCACCCGGCGGTGCCGCTGCTCCGGCCTCGGGGAACCACACGGTCACCGAGGCGGATTTCGAAGCCAAGGTGATCCGGCGCTCGACGCAGGTGCCCGTGGTGGTCGTGCTGTTCTCGCAGCGCAGCGCGGGCAGCGTCGAGCTGGTCGGCACGCTGGAACGGTTCAACGCCGAAGACCGCGGTGCCTGGGATCTGGCCGTCATCGAGGCCGAATCCAACATGAACATCGTCCAGGCGCTGCGCGTGCAGGGCATTCCGACGGTGATCGCGGTGGCGGGCGGGCAGCCGCTGGCCGATTTCGAAGGCGCGCAGCCGGACCCGCAGGTGCGCCAGTGGCTCGACGCGGTGATGGACGCGACCGCGGGCAAGCTCGAGGGCGACCCCGACGCGGCCCCCGCCGAACCCGAGGTCGAGGACCCGCGCTTCGTCGACGCGGAGGACAAACTGTCCGAGGGTGACTTCGCCGGCGCCGAGGCGGCCTACGAGGCGATCATCGCCGAGGAGCCCGGCAACGAGGAAGCCAAGGCCGCCTTGCGTCAGCTGCGCTTCCTGACCAGGGCCCAGCAGCTCGACCCGGCCGTGGTCGCCACCGCCGACGCCGACCCGGCGAACCTGGACGCCGCACTCGACGCCGCCGACATCGAAATGTTCGAGCAGCGCCCCGAGGCGGCCTTCGAGCGGATCATCGCGATCATCAAGCGCACCGCGGGCGATGACCGCACCACGGCACGCACCCGACTGCTCGAGCTGTTCGAGCTGTTCGACCCCGCCGAGCCCTTCGTGATCGCCGCCCGTCGCAAGCTCGCCGCCGTCCTGTACTGACACCCGACTTCGAAGCCGCCCCGGCCGAACACCGCTGGGGCGGCTTCGCTGTGTGGCACCGGTGCTACGGTCGAAATATGGCGTCCAAGAACGATATTCAGCATCGGATCGTCACCGCGATGCAGCGGCGGCTCAACCCGATCCTGGGCAGGCTGCCCGGTCAGCAGCTGCTCGAGACGGTCGGTCGGGTGAGCGGGCAGCCGCGGGTCACACCGATCGGTGGCCGGCGCGTCGGCGACGAGTTCTGGCTGGTCTCCGAGTTCGGGGATCGCTCGCAGTATGTGCGCAATATCAAGGCCGACAGCAAGGTCCGGGTGCGACTGGGCGGGCGCTGGTACCCGGGGACCGCCGTGCTGCTGCCCGATGACGATGCGCGGGCCAGGCTGCGGCAGCTGCCGCGCTACAACAGCACCGCGGTACGGGCGTTCGGTACCGACCTGCTGACGATCCGGGTCGACCTGGAGCGTTAGGCCCTTCGCCGCGGCCGTGCGGATCAGGGCTTCGAGGACAGCCAGAGGGCGCTGTGGGGAGCCATGGTAACGGTGGCCGAGGCGGGGTGGCCGTGGCTGGGGGTGCTGCCCGCGGTGACGATGCCGAGGTTGCCGATGCCGGAGCCCGCGTATTCATGGGCGTCGGTGTTGAGGATCTCGTGCCAGGAACCGGCGTGGGGCAGCCCGATGCGGTAGTTCTCGCGGGTGGAGCCGGAGAAGTTGAAGACGGCCGCCACCGCGCTGCCGTCGGTGCCCCAGCGGAGGAAGGCGAAGACGTTGGCGGTGCTGTCGTCGGCTTCGATCCAGGAGTGGCCGCCGGGGGTGGCGTCTTGCGTCCACAATGCGGGGTGGGCGGTGTAGGTGCGGTTCAGGTCGGCGACCATGGTTGAAATGCCCTGGTGGAGTGGATTTTCCAGCTCCTGCCAGTCCAGGCCGCGGTCGTTGTCCCACTCGCGGAACTGGCCGAATTCCTGGCCCATGAACAGCAGTTGCTTGCCGGGGTGGGCCCACATGTAGGCGAGCAGGGCGCGCACGCCGCTCGCCTTGGCGAAGTCGTCGCCGGGCATGCGGGTCCACAGCGTGCCCTTGCCGTGCACGACCTCGTCGTGGCTGATCGGCAGCACGTAGTTCTCGCTCCACGCGTAGACCAGCGAGAACGTCATCTCGTTGTGGTGCCAGGAGCGGTGGATCGGGTCGCGGCCCAGGTAGCCGAGGGTGTCGTGCATCCAGCCCATGTTCCACTTCATGCTGAAACCGAGGCCGCCGACGTCGGTGCCGCGGGTGACGCCGGGCCAGGTGGTCGACTCCTCGGCGATGGTGACCACGCCGGGATGGGCGCCGTGCACGGTGTCGTTGAGTTCCTGCAGGAACTCGACCGCCTCCAGATTCTCCCGGCCGCCATAGATATTCGGCTCCCAGCCGCCTTCGGGGCGGGAGTAGTCCAGGTACAGCATCGAGGCGACGGCGTCCACGCGCAGGCCGTCGATGTGGAACTCCTCGATCCAGAAGGCGGCATTGGCGACCAGGAAGTTGCGGACCTCGTTGCGACCGAAGTCGAAAACGTAGGTGCCCCAGTCGAGTTGCTCGCCGCGGCGCGGGTCGGGGTGTTCGTAGAGCGGGGTGCCGTCGAAGCGGGCCAGTGCCCATTCGTCGCGGGGGAAGTGCGCGGGGACCCAGTCCAGCAGCACCCCGATGCCCGCGTTGTGCAGGTGGTCGACGAAGTAGCGGAAGTCGTCGGGGCTGCCGAAACGCGAGGTCGGGGCGTAATACGAGGTGACCTGGTAGCCCCACGAACCACCGAACGGGTGCTCGGCGACCGGCAGCAGTTCGACGTGGGTGAATCCGGTCGCGCGCAGGTAATCGGCCAGCTGGTGGGCCAATTCGCGGTAGTCGAGGCCGGGTCGCCAGGAACCGAGGTGGATCTCGTAGGCGCTCATGGGGGAGCGGACCGCGTCGGTTCTCGCGCGCTGGTCGAGCCAGGCGCTGTCGGTCCACACGTGGTCGGCGCGGGTGACCACCGACGCGGTCGCGGGCGGTACCTCGGTCGAAAAGGCAAGGGGGTCGGCGTGATCGACGACACGTCCGTCGGCGCCGCGGATCCGGTACTTGTAGCGCGTACCGGGTCCGACACCCGGCACGAACACCTCCCACACCCCCGAGCTGCCGAGCGCGCGCATCGGCGCCGAAGTGCCGCTCCAGTGGTCGAAATCGCCGAACACGGTGACACCGCGGGCATTCGGCGCCCAGACCGCGAAGGAGGTGCCGTCGACCTCGCCGTCGAGGGTGGTGTAGTGGCGTGGGTGGGCACCGAGTACTTCCCAGAGGCGGGTGTGCCTGCCTTCGCCGATGAGGTGCAGGTCGAATTCGCCGACGGTGGGCAGGAAGCGGTAGCCGTCGGCGGAGATCACGGTCTGGCCGCCCGGGTACTCGGCGCGGATCCGGTAGTCGTCGATCTGCGGATAGGGCAGGACGGCGTCGAAAATGCCGTGGCCCAACGACTTCAGCCGATGTTCGGACGCACCGACGAGCACTGTCACCGTGTCGGCATGGGGGCGCAGGACCCGGACCGCGGTGCCGTCGGCATGAGAATGCGCGCCGAGGACGGTGTGCGGGTCGGTATGGGTGCCCGCGGCCAGCAGCATGAGGTCGCGGCGCTTCATCACAGTGTCTCGCGGTAGGCCAGCGGTGCGCGGGCGGCGGCGGGGACTCCCGGAAGCGACAGGATGTGGGCGACCGCGCGCGCGGGGTCGAGGCGCACGAAATTGCGCTGGCCCCAGTGGTATTCCTCGCGGCTGACCTCGTCGAAGACCACCGGATGGTCGTGCCATTCGCGGCCGATAGCGGGGAGATCGAGCGAAATGTGGCCCTGCTCAGCGGCATAGGGGTTCAGGTTCACGATGACCAGGACCGCGTCGCCGGTGACCGGATCGATCTTGGAGTAGGCGATCAGCGCGTCGTTGTCGACGTGATGGAAGTGGATGCTGCGCAACTGTTGCAGCGCGGGGTGATTGCGGCGGATCTCGTTGAGGCGGGTGAGCCACGGTTCCAGCGATTCGCCGCGTTCGAGGGCGCCGGCGAAATCGCGAGGACGCAGTTCGTACTTCTCCGAGTCGAGGTATTCCTCGCTGCCCTCGCGGACGGCCTCGTGTTCGAACATTTCGAAACCGGAGTACACGCCCCAGGTGGGGGACAGGGTGGCCGCGAGGGCGGCACGGATGGCGAACATGCCGGGGCCGCCGTATTGCAGGCTCTCGTGCAGGATGTCGGGGGTGTTCACGAACAGATTCGGTCTGGCTTCGTCGGCCTTGGCGGCGATCTCGCAGCCGAACTCGGTGAGTTCCCACTTGTGCACGCGCCAGGTGAAATACGTGTACGACTGGCTGAAGCCGCGGCGGGCCAGGCCGTAGAGACGGGCCGGGCGGGTGAACGCTTCGGACAGGAAGATCACGTCGGGGTCGGTGCGGCGCAGCTCCGTGATCAGCCACTCCCAGAAATCGGCAGGCTTGGTGTGCGGGTTGTCGACACGGAAGATGGTGACGCCCAAGGAGATCCAGTGCCGGACCACGCGCAGGATCTCGGCGTAGAGACCGTCGGGGTCGTTGTCGAAGTTGACCGGGTAGATGTCCTGGTACTTCTTCGGGGGGTTCTCGGCGTAGGCGATGGTGCCGTCGGGGAGGGTGGTGAACCACTCCGGGTGGGCCGCGACCCAGGGATGGTCGGGGGCGCATTGCAGGGCCAGGTCGATGGCGACATCGAGGCCGAGAGCCGTTGCCTCGGAGACGAATTCGACGAAGGCCGCTTCGGTGCCGAGTAGCGGGTTCACGGCATCGTGTCCGCCGTCCGCCGAGCCGATGGCCCAGGGGGAGCCCACGTCACCCGGTTCGGTGGTGAGGGCGTTGTTGCGGCCCTTGCGATTGATCTCGCCGACCGGATGGATCGGGGGGAGGTAGACGACGTCGAAGCCCATGCCCGCGATCCGGGGGAGTTCGCGGGCCGCCGTGGCGAAGGTGCCGTGAATCGGGTTGCCCTCGGCATCGCGGCCGCCGGTGGAGCGCGGGAAGAATTCGTACCAGGAGCCGACCAGCGCGCGGCGGCGTTCGACCAGGACCGAGAACTGGGTGCCGCGGGTGACCATCTCGCGCAGCGGGGTGGCGCGCAGGATCTCGGCGACCTCCTCGGAGAACGCGGGGGCGACCCGGGACGGGAGCTGTTCGTCGCCGCGCAGGGCGGTGGCGGCGGCGCGCAGGCGTTCGAACTGCTTCTTCGGGACGGCTTGGGCGGCGCGTTCGAAGAGGATGGCGCCGGTCTCTAGGTCGTTGGCCAGGTCGGCGGCGGTCTGGCCGACGGACAATTTCGCTTCGACGGCCGAGCGCCAGGTGGCGATGGGGTCGCTCCAGCCTTCGATGCGGTAGGTCCACACGCCCGGAGTGTTGGGGGTGAACAGGGCGTTGAAGACGTCGGGTTGGTAGTCGGGGGACATGCGGACGCGGGTGATCCGGGAGGAGCCGGGGGCCCGGACTGCCAGGGTGGCGGCTACCGCGTCGTGACCTTCGCGCCAGACGACGGCGCGGACGGGAAACACCTCGCCGACTGCGGCTTTGGCCGGGCGGCCGCCGGGGATGGACGGGGCGATGTCATCGATGGCAATCCGGCCGGTCACTCGGCTAACTTACTGCATTTTTGCTGGGTGGGGAGCGTTCGTGGCCGGGGGTCAGGCGATGCGTATGCCCGCGAGGAGCCGGTCGAGGGCGGCGATGGTGTCGGTCAGCGCGTCGGGGTCGGTGGTGGTGGCCAGCCACAGCGCGGCCTCGTTCATCGCGCCGGAGAGCAGTTGGGTCAGCGGGGCGATCGGTTGGGGAGGAAGAACACCGTCGTCGACGAGCGATTGCAGGGCTTCGCGGAGGTGGCGGGCCGAATTGGCCTCGTCCATGGCGCGCCATTCGTGCCAGCCGAGGACAGCGGGGCCGTCGATCAGCAGGATCCGTTGGACCAGGGGGTCGGCGCAGGCGCGCAGGAACGCGGCGCAGCCGGTGGTCAGCTGCGTCCATGGGTCGGCCTCGGTGTCCGCGGCGGCGGCCACCTGCGCGCCGACCTCCTCCTGCACCTGTGTGAGGACCGCGCGGAACAGGTCGGCCTTGCTGTCGAAGTGGTGATACAGCGCGCCCTTGGTCACCCCGGCCGACGTCACGATCTCCGACAACCCCACGGCGGCATAGCCTTTCGCGGCGAACAACGCCCGTGTCTCGGCCAGCAGGACGCGCCGCGTCTCCTCGCGCTGCCGCGTCCGTGTTGTCGATGTCATCGACCGTCCTCCCATTGACCTACCGGTGGTATGTGAACTATCGTACGATACATACCGACGGTATGTGAAAGGTGATCCCATGAAACTCAGCGGCTACTACCCCGTTCTCGCCACACCCCGGATCGCGGAATCGCGCGACTTCTACACGACCTGGTTCGGCTTCGAGATCGTCTTCGAGGCGGACTGGTACATCAGCCTGCGGCGGCCGGGCGCCGACGACGAGCCGACCTACGAACTGGCCTTGCTCGACCCCACCCACCCCACGATCCCGGCGGGCTTCGGTAAACCGGTCCAGGGCGTATTGCTCAACTTCGAGGTCGACGACGTCGACGCCGAGTGGGACCGGCTCGTGAAGACCGGCGGC
Source organism: Nocardia sp. NPDC058519 (assembly GCF_042719755.1). Classification (NCBI taxonomy): domain Bacteria; kingdom Bacillati; phylum Actinomycetota; class Actinomycetes; order Mycobacteriales; family Nocardiaceae; genus Nocardia; species Nocardia sp. NPDC058519. The sequence continues at coordinate 11,303 of NZ_JBHXNK010000039.1, forward strand.
CTGCACCCCGAACTCGAGCTGCGCACCGAAGACTTCGGCCAGCGCCACTTCATCGTCGCCGACCCCGCCGGCGTCCTGATCGACGTGATCACCGAGATCCCGCCCAGCTCCGAGTTCGCCGCACTGTTCACCTGAGCCCCCCGCGCGGGCGCGATCGTTTATTCTTCCGGGGTGAAGGCACTTCGTCGGTTCACTGTCCGTGCCCATTTGCCGGAGCGGCTCGCCGCGCTGGGTGAGTTGTCGACGAACCTGCGGTGGTCGTGGCACGGCCCGACGCAGGATCTGTTCGCCGAGCTCGACCCGCAGTTGTGGCGGACAGTCGGCCAGGACCCGGTGCGGATGCTCGGCGAGGTGCCCGCCGAGCGGCTCGACGAGCTCGCCGCCGATCCCGGGTACACCGGGCGGGTCGACGCGGCCGCCGCGGGATTGCGCGACTATCTGACTCGGCCACGTTGGTTCCAGGAGCAGACCGGCACCGACATCGCGGGGATCGCCTACTTCTCGATGGAGTTCGGCGTCACCGAGGTACTGCCGAACTACTCCGGCGGTCTCGGCATTCTCGCCGGTGATCATCTCAAGGCCGCGTCGGATCTCGGGCTGCCGCTGATCGGCGTCGGGCTGCTGTATCGCTCGGGGTATTTCCGGCAGTCGCTGTCGGCGGACGGCTGGCAGATGGAGCACTACCCGGCGCTCGACCCGCAGGGTCTGCCGCTGCGGCTGCTCACCAGCGACGGCTCGCCGGTGCTCATCCACGTCGGCATGTCGGAGGGCCGGGTGCTGCGGGCCAGGGTGTGGATCGCGCAGGTGGGCCGGATTCCGTTGCTGCTGCTCGATTCCGATATCGCCGAGAACGATCCCGAACTGCGCGCCGTCACCGACCGGCTCTACGGCGGCGACCAGGACCACCGCATCAAACAGGAGATCCTGGCCGGAATCGGTGGCGTCCGCGCGGTGCGCGCCTACACCCGCGCCAACGGACTCCCCGATCCCGATGTCTTTCACATGAACGAGGGTCACGCGGGTTTCCTCGGTCTCGAGCGGATGCGTGAATTCATCGCGGGCGGACTGGATTTCGAGACCGCGCTCGCCGCGGTGCGGGCCGGCACCGTGTTCACCACCCACACCCCGGTTCCCGCGGGCATCGACCGGTTCCCGATGCCGTTGGTGCGCAGGTACTTCGGTGGCTCGCACGGTGAGTCCGAATCAGCGTTGCTGCCGGGACTTTCCGTCGACCGGATCCTCGCCTTCGGCCGGGAGGGCGATCCCTCGGTGTTCAATATGGCGCACATGGGTCTGCGAATGGCTCAGCGCGCCAACGGCGTATCGAAACTGCACGGTGAAGTCAGCCGGGAGATGTTCGCGGCGCTGTGGCCGGGATTCGACGCGGCCGAGGTGCCGATCGGCTCGGTCACCAATGGTGTGCACGCCCCGACCTGGGCCGCGCGCGAGTGGATCGACAAGGCGCGCGAACTCGTCGGCCCCGAACTGGTCGAGGAGGCGCGGGGCTGGGAGAAGCTCAGCGATGTCGACCTCGGTCAGCTGTGGTCGACGCGAAACACGTTGCGCGGCGTACTGATCGCCGAAGTTCGGCGCAGGCTGCGCGAGTCGTGGCGACAGCGCGGCGCCGCCGACGCCGAACTCGGCTGGATCGACGACGTCTTCGATCCGAACGTGCTCACCATCGGTTTCGCCCGTCGTGTACCCACCTACAAGCGACTCACCCTCATGCTGCGCGACCCCGACCGTCTGCGCGCGCTGCTGCTCGACCCCGAACGTCCGGTGCAACTGGTGGTCGCGGGCAAGAGCCACCCCGCCGACGACGGCGGCAAAGCGCTGATCCAGCAGGTCGTGCGGTTCGCCGACGACCCCGAGGTGCGCAGGCGCATCGTCTTCCTGCCCGACTACGACATGTCGATGGCCCGCTACCTGTACTGGGGTTGCGATGTGTGGCTGAACAATCCGCTGCGCCCGCTCGAAGCCTGCGGGACCTCGGGCATGAAGTCCGCGCTCAACGGCGGTCTCAACTTGTCCATCCGCGACGGCTGGTGGGACGAGATGTTCGACGGTGAGAACGGCTGGGCCATCCCCACCGCCGACGGCGTCCGCGACGAGGCCCGCCGCGACGACCTCGAGGCCTCGGCACTCTACGAACTCGTCGAACGCACTGTCGCGCCGCGCTTCTACGACCGTGACGGCAGTGACGTGCCGGTTCGCTGGACCGAGATGGTGCGCCACACCTTGCAGACCACCAGCCCCAAGGTCCTGGCATCGCGGATGGTGCGCGATTACGCCGAGCAGTACTACGGACCCGCGGCCGCCGCGTTCGCGCGAGCCGCCGCCGACAAATTCACGGGTGCCGTCGAGGTCGCCGAATATCGCAGGCGGGTCGACGCCGCGTGGCCGTCGGTACGGATCGCGCAGGTGGACAGCTCGGGCCTGCCCGACACCCCGGTGATCGGCGCGGAACTGTCGCTGCACGCGCGCATCGAACTCGGCGGGCTCGCGCCCTCGGATGTGGTGGTGCAGGCGGTACTCGGCCGGGTCTCGCCGACCGACGACCTCTCCGACACGACCACCCTCGAGATGCACCACACCGGCGCCGACGACGGCAGCGAGCTGTATTCGATCCAGGCTCCGGTCCCGCTGTCGGGCGCTGTCGGGTACACCGTTCGTGTGCTTGCCCACAACGCATCGCTCGCCTCCGACGTCGAACTGGGCTTGGTGGCCGTCGCGGGCGCGTAACCGTACACGGTGACCCGAGTGCCGGGTTATTCGATTCAGTGAACTTTCCGCTACCGTTCCGAGGTCGAACATAGAGGAGAGTCATGGCCAGCGATGTCGTCACCCGCGCCCGAGGGCGCATCGACGGATATTTCGGTATCTCGTCGAGCGGGTCCACCTTCAAGCGCGAGGCGATGGCGGGCACGGTCACGTTCCTGGCGATGTCGTATGTGCTGGCGGTGAATCCGTCGATCCTCGGTGACGAGGGCGCCCTCGGCGACAAGGGCATCCCGATGCAGGCGGTCTTCACGGCCACTGCCGTCGCCGCGGTCTTCGGCACTCTCGTCATGGGCATCTGGGCGAAGTACCCGATCGCGCTCGCGCCGGGCATGGGCCTCAACGCGTTCTTCGCCTACACGGTGGTGCTCAGCATGGGCATCCCGTGGCAGGTGGCGCTGTCGGGCACCTTGCTGTCGGGCATCATCTTCTTCATCTTGGCGGTCACGAAGGTCCGGGAACGGATCCTCAACGCGATTCCGTTGCAGATGAAGTTCGCGGTCGGCGCGGGTATCGGTTTGTTCGTGGCGTTCCTCGGTCTGAAGAACGCGGGCATCGTCGTCAACAGTGACGCCACCCTGGTGGCCCTCGGCGATTTCACCAAGGGCACCACTCTGCTGGCCATGTTCGGCCTGATCGTGACCGTGATCTTCCTGGTGATCGGCTGGCACGGCGCCGTGCTCTACGGCATCGTCGCGACCACGATCCTGGGCATGGTGACCGGTCTGGTCGGCGTGCCGGACGGCATCGCCGAGATGCCGAAGGGCCTGGATCAGACGTTCGGCCAGGCGATCATCCACCTGCCGGATGCCTTCACCGGGCAGATGATCGTGGTCGTTCTCACCATGCTGTTCGTCGACTTCTTCGATGCCTCGGGCACTCTGATCGGCGTCGCCAACCAGGCCGGTCTGCTGAACAAGGACGGCACCCTGCCGCGCGCGGCAAGTGCGCTGGCCGCCGACTCGGTCGGCACGACCGCGGGCGCGATCATCGGTACCTCCACCACCACCGCCTATGTCGAATCGACGGCGGGTGTGTCGGCGGGTGGTCGAACGGGACTCACGGCGGTGACCACCGCGGGCTGGTTCCTGCTCGCGATGTTCTGCTATCCGATCTTCTCGGTGGTCGCCGCGTCGGCCGAGATCACCTCGGCCGCGCTGATCGTGGTCGGCATCCTGATGGCGCGTTCGCTGGGTGATATCGATTGGCAGAATCTCGAGTACTCGGTGCCCGCGTTCATCACTGTGATCATGATGCCGCTGACGTATTCGATCGCCAACGGGCTGGCGATGGGCATGATCTTCTACCCGATCGTGATGGTCGCCAAGGGTCGCATCAAGGACGTGCACCCGGCCATGTGGGCGCTGATGGTGCTGTTCCTCGCCTACTTCATCTTCCTGGTCGAGTAGACGTTCCGGCCATAGGTGTGTCTATACTCAGGCTAGCCTAGGCTTGCCTAACTAGAGGAGATCTACCCATGAAGCGCTCGCTTGTTGCCGCGTCGATGGCGTTTGCCACCATCTTCGCGCCGGTCACCGCGGCCGTCGTCGCCACCGCCCCCGCCGCGATCGCCGCGCCGGCCACGCCCTCGGCTGGTCAGCTGTACGGCAAGCTGCAGGCGGCCATGAACGGCTCGTCGGCAGAGCTCGAGTCGGGCAACGCGGGCGGCCTCTCGGTCGTGCGCGACACCGTGAACCGGATCCCCGGCTACAGCTGGGATGTCTCCGGCCCGGTCACCGTCGACGGCGATACCCTCTCGGCCACCCTGAACAGCCGCCTCGGCGACTACGCCTTCCCGATCCCGGTGACCTGGAAGAACATCGACGGCACCTGGAAGCTGTCGCAGGAGTCCGAGCAGACTCTGGTCAGCTACGCCACCATGGCGTGGTGATCTGAGGAATTATTTCGATCAGGGCCGTCCCGGTGGGGCGGCCCTTTTCGATCGATTGTGACTGGGATCACATAATTGCCGGGAATGGCGTGAAATAGTGGTACTGGACCCAGGGTTGTGATCGAGGAAGGCAATCGGACCACGGTCCGGTTGCGGGCATGTTTCGAATCGCAGATGAGGACACGATGACCGACACCGCTACCCGCACCACTCCTACCGTCACCACCGACGAGACCAACGCCGCAGGCATCGGCCTGCTGGTGTTGCGCCTCGGCTTCGGTGGACTGATGGCCGCCTACGGATCCCAGAAACTGTTCGGCTGGTTGCACGGACCCGGCTGGCGCGCCAATGCCGACGGCTTCACCGGCATGGGCTACAACCCCGGCGAAGTCTTCGGCACACTGGCCGGGCTCGCCGAACTGGTCGGTGGGCTGTTGCTGGTGTTCGGGCTGTTCACGCCGCTCGCCGCGGCCATTGTGCTCGGGACGATGATCAATGCCATCAACCTGCTGTGGAGCAGTGGGCTTTTCCCTGCCGATCCGTCGGTGCAGGGGTTCTCGACGCCGCTGCTGTTCGCGCTGGCCGCGACCGCGTTGGCGTTCACCGGGCCGGGTCGTTTCTCGCTCGACGCCGGGCGGCCGTGGCAGCGACAGGGCGTGGTGTGGGGCGCCGGGGCCGTCGCGCTCGCCGTCGTGGCCGCGGTGGTGACGTTGATCTTCAAGGCTGTGCTCTGATCCGATCGTGGTCAGGAGGCGGCGCGGTGACCGGGATCTCGGTTGCCGCGCCGCCTCTTTCGTTCGACGCCGAGTCGATTCGTCATCGGTCGTATGCCCGTGGTTCCACCGAGCACGCGCGGGGAGTCGGTGGCAGCGATTAACCTCGTGGCGGCGCTTGTTCTCAGCGGCGCCACCGCATTGTCCGTGCATGGAAGAGGAGAGCTGCGATGAAGGCTTACGACCTGGGTTTCGGGGACTCGGCGGACAAACTGGCCGAGACGCCCGATGGTGATCCGCTGGCTCTGGACGCGCCGGTGCGCTCCGGCTGGATCGGCAGCGAAGGCCCGGCGATCGATCCGGCCACCTGGCCGCGCGGACCCGTCACCGGCCTGCCGATGATGCACGCGCTCACTCTGCGTCTGCCCACCGATTTCCAGCGCCGCGGCTCCGGGTTTCCCGCGATCGCGCTCTTTCAGGGCGAGGGGCAGTTCGCCGGTACCGATGCGGTCGAGGCCGACGCGTCGTCGGACGATCCCCTTGCCCGCGATGTGGTCGCCACCCGCCCGCACCCGAAATCGCAGATCATGCACGACGAGATCGGCGGCGCTTTCGCCCTGATCTGGCTCACCGAAAAGGAATTCGCCGGCGGCCCGGTCGCCCCGCCCGCCGACATTCGCAGGCCCGGATCGCCGACCGCGAGCGATGAAGGCTGCAACGCCTGGGATGATGTCCACCCCACCATCGGTGTCTGGCTCGCCGAGCGCACCGCCGACCCCAACGTCGGCATCCCTCCGGTCGAATACGAGCCCGACACCAAGTACCAGGACCCGCTCACCGAGGACTCCGGCTGGACCACGTGGGCCGAGCCGCTCTTCGGTCGGTCCCACCTCGGTGGCACCGCGTTCCCCGTCCAGGCTCTGCCCGAGGGGCTGACCCCGTACTACCTGGAGATCGAAGAGATCTCCGGCATGAACTTCGGCGGCGGCAATGCCCAACTCGACTTGGAGTCGGGCGTTTTCGATTGGTCCTGCGGGTAGTTCAGTTCATCATCGCCGGGCGGTCGTCGTCGGGGTGCGAGGCGGCGGCGGCCCGGGTTCCGGGTGAAAGTTGTTCAGGGACAGGGAGATCGATAACCGGCTCGATGGGGGCCGGGGGTAGCTTGCGCGTGCGCAGGTGCAGGGCGATGCCTGCCAGGGTGATCAGGTAGATGATCACATAGATGTTCATCAGGACCTGGGGCAGCGGCCACCACGGGGGAAGCAGGAAAGTGCCCACGCTCACCCAGGTGGGGGTGTAGGTGTAGGTCCAGGCGGCGGTGGCCACGTAGAGGGCGGCCGCGGCGAGCCACCAGGGGGCGCGGGTTTGGGCGCGGTGGATCAGGTAGACGAGGAGCGGGACGAACCAGACCCAGTGGTGGCCCCAGGAATACGGGGAGACGGCGCAGGCGGTGAGACCGCCGAGGGTGACCGAGAGCAGGGGTTCGCCGCGGCGGACCAGCACAGCCGAGAGCCACAGGGCCACCAGTACGATCGGTATCGCGATCAACAGCCACAACCACACCGGCGCGGGGCCGTTGGTGAGGTGGGCGACGGCGCCGCGCAGGGACTGGTTGGCGGGGTGGACGTCGGGGGCGATGCGCCCGGAATGGAAGAACGTCGACGTCCAGTACTGATAGGAATCGCTCGGCAGCACCAGTGCGGTCAGGCCGATCGACCCGATGAAGGTGAGCGCGCCCGTCGCGGCGGCGCGCCACTGCCGTTGGGCGAGGTACTGGGCGATGAAATACAGCGGGGTCAGCTTGATGCCCGCGGCGATGCCGACGCCGATACCGCGCAACGTGCTGTTCTCGGCGCGAGAGAAGTCCCACATCACCACCAGCATCAGCACCAGATTGATCTGCCCGTAGTAGAGCGTGGTGCGCACCGGTTCGGCGAACGTGCAGGCCAGGGTCAGTAGCGCGCTGACGGCGGCCAGCTTGGGGGTGGCACGGTAGCCGAGCATCCGGAAGCTTTGCAGGACAACCCCGAACAGCACGAGCAGGTTGAGCACCATCCATGTCGTGGTGACGTGCGCCCACGGAACCAGCAGCAGCGGCAGGAACACCAGGGCCGAGAACGGTGTGTAGGTGTAGAGCAAGCCGTAGTGCGTCGGGTCGATGTAGAGCGCGCGTTCGTGCACCACCCGCCAGCCGCCGTCGCGGTAGATGTGGACGTCGAGACCACCGACGAGAATGCCGCCTTTGTCCATCCACGGATCCATGGTCGTGAACAGCAGTGTCACGCCTGCGACAGCGGTGCCGAGTAGCAGAAGCAGCGTCAGGGTCGTGCGCGGTAGTGCCACGCCTCGAGATCTCTCCGCCACGGCCGTGCTACCGGCCGGCCCGCATCGTATGCACGACTAAGAACTTACCGCGCCGGGTCGACGGCGGTCGGTGGCGGACCGACTTCGGTAGGAAAACGACATGAAAGCGGGTACGACTGTCGGCGAAGCGTTCTCGACGGCCGCCGAGCGCTCTGTACCCGCGCCCATCAGGCGGCCGGACGCAACGTCAGCATGGTGTCGGCGCCGTGGTGGAACTCATATCCGGTCTTTTCCAGGGAGGTGGAGATGCCCTTGTCGTGGAGTTCGGTGCGCAGGTGGTCGATGAGGTCGTCGAGCGGGGCGCCGGTGTAGTCGAGCAGCGGGTAGACGCGGGTTTCGGTGGTGGCGACGCGAGCCAATTCGAGCAGGGCGGCCAGATGGAAGTCGGCGTCGAGCCGGTCGGCGTAGCTGAACAGCAGGTGCGAGCTCAGGGCCAGATCGAACGCGTCGTCGGGGCAGGGGAGTGCGGGTAAGGAGCCGGCCAGGTAGCGGTGGGGCGCGGCGCGCACATCGTCGGCGAAGCGGGCGGCGGCGCCGCGGCGGATCGCGGCGTGCTCGGTGGTGGAGCCGTACCAGTCCCAGCGGTAGCGATCGGCATGGGAGTGCGCCCAGGCCACGGCGCGTTCGGTTTCGGGGGTCGCGCGGGCGGCCAGTTCGATCGGTGGGGTGGCGTAGATGGGATCGATCGCGGTGACCTCGGCGCCCAACGCGCTCGCCTCGGCCGCGAAACTCGCTGCGCCGCCGGGACAATCGAGGACACGACGACCGGAAAGATCATCGTCGGAGAGATGGAACATCGCGCGGTACTCGGCCAAAGATCGTGCACTGACCAGAAATTCGCCGAGTACCTCGCCATCGGCGTGGTGCATCATCACCACACGTTCTCACGAGTTGCGTTCGCACGCTCGCGGATTCACGAGTGTGGTCATCGTGATTGCAAGACTCGACTTGCAAATATCGCTGTCGCTCAGGCGGTGTCGGTGAGCCGACGCAGTGCCTTGGCGACCACTTCGGGATCGCTGGTCTCCCAGTACGGCGGCAGCGACGCGCGCAGGTAGCTGCCGTAGCGGGCGGTGGCGAGACGGGAATCCAGGATCGCGACCACGCCGCGGTCGTCGACGCTGCGCAGCAACCGGCCGGTGCCCTGGGCCAGCAGTAGCGCGGCGTGATTGGCGGCCACGGTCATGAAGCCGTTGCCGCCGCGCGACTCCACCGCCCGCTGACGCGCGGTGAGCAGCGGATCGTCGGGCCGCGGGAACGGAATGCGGTCCAGGATAACGAGACTCAGCGACGGGCCGGGCACGTCGACGCCCTGCCAGAGGGTGAGGGTGCCGAACAGTGAGGTGGCCGGGTCGTCGGCGAATTTGCGCACCAGCGCGCCCATCGAATCGTCACCCTGGCACAGCACGGGGGTGTCGAGCCGTTCGCGCAGCGCCTCGGTGGCGGCCTTGGCGGCGCGCATCGAGGAGAACAGGCCGAGCGTGCGGCCACCGGCGGCGGTGATGAGCTGTTCGATCTCGTCGAGGTAGGCGGGCGAGAGCCCGTCGCGGCCCGGCGCGGGCAGGTGTTTGGCGACGTAGAGGATGCCGGACTTGGCGTGGTCGAAGGGGGAACCGACGTCGAGGGCGTTCCAGCGCACCGATTCCAGGTCGGCGGGTGCGGTGGCGCCGTTGGCCATGGCCGGATCCACCTTGCCGCCCGACTGCGACGGCAGGCCCCAGGTGATCGCGAGCCCGTCGAACGAGCCGCCGATCTGCAGGGTGGCCGAGGTGAGCACCACCGTCGCGGTGCCGAACAGCCTGCTGCGCAGCAGTCCGCCGACCGACAGCGGTGCCATCCGCAAAGTGCGGCGGGCGACGCCGCGCATCTCGTCGGCCGACAACCAGATGACATCGCGGCGGGCGGCGGGGTCGGCCTCCTCGAAGGCGGTGAGCGCGCGGACCGCGGCGTCGTGCACGTCGTCGATGGCGGCCACGGCCATGGTGCGGGCGGCGGCGTTGTCCGGGTCGTCCTGGGTTTTGACGCTGCCGGTCGGCGCGATGGCGGTACGTGCGTTCCAGGCCGCGTCGCGGACCAGGGCGAGCACGGGCGCGATGCCGTCGGGCAGCTGGTCCCAGCGGCCCGGCGGCAGGTCTTCGAGCGCCTGGTGGAAGGCTTCCGCGGCGCCTTCGAGCCGGTCGACCTCGCGTTCGTCGATCAGTTTGGTGCAGCGGCGGGCAGCGGCGCTGATCGCGGTCGCGGCCAATTCGGCGGTGGCGACGCCGGTGACGCGGTCGACCAGTTCGTGCGCTTCGTCGATCACCACCACGTCGTGTTCGGGCAGGATCTGGATGCCGCTGATGGCGTCGATGGCCAGCAGCGCGTGGTTGGTGACCACCACGTCGGACTGGGCCGATTCCGCGCGCGCCTTCTCGGCGAAGCAGTCCTGGCCGAACTGGCAGCGCGACTTGCCGAGGCATTCGCGCGAGCCGACGCTCACCTGGCGCCAGGCGCGGTCGGTGACGCCGGGGGCGAGTTCGTCGCGGTCGCCGGTTTCGGTGTCGGAGGCCCATTCGTTGAGGCGCTGGACTTCGCGGCCGAGGCGGGAGATGGCGAAGGCGTCGAACAGTTCAGCCTCGCCGCCGGTGTCCTCCGGGATGACGCTGTTGATCTTGTTCAGGCAGAGATAGTTGTTGCGGCCCTTGAGGATCGCGAACTTGGGCACCCGGCCGAGTGGTTTGGTGAGCGCCTCCGCCAGACGCGGGAGGTCGCGGTCGACGAGCTGGCGTTGCAGTGCGATCGTGGCGGTGGAGACCACCACGGTGCGGCCGGTGCGCACCGCGTGGCGCAGGCTCGGGATGAGGTAGGCCAGCGACTTTCCGGTGCCGGTGCCCGCCTGGACCGCGAGGTGTTCCTTGGTGTCGATCGCGTGGTCGACCGCGGTGGCCATGGTGGTCTGCCCGGTGCGTTCCTTGCCGCCGAGGGCATGCACGGCGGTGACGAGCAGGTCGGCGACGGCAGGAAGTTCGGGCACGCTGGCAGCTTATCCGCACCCTCGGACACGTTCGCCCGAGCTGCGGCGAGCCCGGTCAGGACTCGCGGACGAAGTCGTCGATGTGGTCGCGGACGTAGTCGAGGACTCGCTGTTCGAAGTCCTGGGGTTCGTTGATGTCGTAGATCTCGTCGGGGTCTTCGGCGCGGTCGCCGGTGGGTCGGCGGATCTGGTCGGGGTTGGCGAGGGTGTGGTGTTCGTCTTCCCAGAAGCGGTCGAGGTCGTCGTTGGGGGAGCTGATGGAGGCGTCGCGGGCGGCGATGATGGCCGCGGCGGCCAGTTGGGGCATGCCTGCTGCCCGCAAACCCCTTGTTGCCCAGGGGAGTTCGCTGCGGCGGGCTTTCAGGTAGCTCGAGAAACCAGCGTCGAGGACGCTGGTGTGCAGGCTCGACAGTGCCAGCAGGTGCGAGAAGGCTGGGGGGAGCTTGCCGAACGCGCCGATGCCGAGGCGCTGGAGATCGTCGGTGGCCGGGTTCGACCAGAAGACGGTGTCGGCGGCGTCGTGGATGCTGTCGGTCTCGGCGAGTGCCTTCGTCAGGGCGGATCGGGTGTGCGCCGGGAATCGATAGTCCATGTGGCAAGTATTCAGGGGCGCAGGCGGACGCCCGCATCGCGGAGGGTGGCCAGGGCGGATTCGGTCGTGTGGGGGGCGACGCCTGCGGTGAGGTCGAGCAGGACGGTGGTGTCGAATCCGGCTTCGGCGGCGTCCAGGGCGGTGGCGCGGACACAGTGGTCGGTGGCTATGCCGACCACGTCCACGGCGTCGATGTTGTGGGCTCGGAGCCAATCCGTGAGGGTGGTGCCGTCCGCTGACGTGCCTTCGAAGCCGGAGTACGCGGCGGTGTATTCGCCCTTGGAGAACGTTGCCTGGATGGACGAAGTGTCGAGAGCCGGGTGGAAGTCGGCGCCGGGGGTGCCCACTCGGCAGTGGGGTGGCCACGAGTCGACGTAGTCGGGGTCGGTGGAGAAGTGGGGGCCGGGATCGATGTGCCAGTCGCGGGTGGCTACCACCGCGTCGTACTGCTCACCTGCGACGAAATCGGTGATCGCGGCGGCTACCGCCGCGCCGCCCGCTACCGCGAGGGAGCCGCCCTCGCAGAAGTCGTTCTGTACATCCACGATTATCAGGCCGCGTGCCATGTCATCCTCCACCTCGTTCGACCCGACCATTCTCCGCCGCGAAACGCCGAGCGGCCACCCGGCTACGCGGTACTCAGCCGAGGAACGTCGTCGGCACGGCGGGCTCGCCCGCGGAGAGTTTCAGCCCTTCCCACGGCAGGCTGACCAGGCCGCGCGCGACCAGGTCGCGACTCTGCGCCAGCGTCGCGACATCGTCGACCACCTTGCCGCCGCGAACCAGCGGAACCTGCAGCTCCCGCACCTGAAAACCGTTGGTACCCGGTGCTTCTCCGCCTTCGGGGTAGACGATCTCCTCGACGATCGTGCCGGTGGCGCGGGCCAATCGCACCGCCTTCTTTGTCCCGCCGCGCGACTGTTTGTGGCTCGACCGTTTGGCGACCGGGATGCCGTCGACCTCGACCAGCTTGTAGACCATGCCCGCGGTCGGGGCACCCGAACCGGTGACCACCGCCGTGCCGACGCCGTACACGTCGACCGGTTCGGCACGCAGTGCCGCGATGGCGTATTCGTCCAGATCGCCGGAGACCACGATGCGGGTGCCGGTGGCGCCGAGCTCGTCGAGCTGGTCGCGGACCTGCCTGGCCAGCACGCCGAGGTCGCCGGAGTCGATGCGCACACCGCCCAGTTCGGGACCCGCCACCTCGATGGCGGTGGCGACGCCCCTGGTGATGTCGAAGGTGTCGACCAGCAGCGTGGTGCCGATGCCGAGCGCGTCGATCTGGCTGCGGAACGCCGCTGCCTCGTGTTCGCCGTCGGCGCCGCTGTGCAGCAGGGTGAACGCGTGGGCGCTGGTACCCGCGCCGGGCACGCCGAAGCCGCGCACGGCCTCGAGGTTGGAGGTGGCGTCGAAGCCGGCCAGATAGGCGGCGCGCGAGCTCGACGGCGCGGCGAGTTCGTGTGCACGCCGCGACCCCATTTCGATCATCCGCCGACCGGCCGCCGCGCTCACCATGCGCGCGGCCGACGAGGCGATCGCGCTGTCGTGATTGAAGATCGACAGCGCGAGGGTCTCGAGGAGCACGCATTCGGCGAAACTGCCGCGCACGGTCAGGATCGGCGAGCCGGGGAAATACAGCTCGCCTTCGGCATAACCGTCGATATCGCCGCCGAAGCGATATTCGCGCAACCATTCGACGGTGGCCGGGTCGAGGAACTTCGCGACCACGGCCAGCTCGTCGGGGCCGAAACGGAAACGGGCCAGCGCGTCGAGCAGGCGGCTGGTGCCCGCGACGACGCCGTAGCGGCGACCGTTCGGCAATCGCCGGGCGAACACCTCGAAGGTGCACTGTCGGACGGCCGAACCGTCGGCCAGCGCCGCGGCCAGCATGGTCAGTTCGTACTGGTCGGTCAGCAGCGCGGTGCTGGCGAACTCGTCACGGATCTGCACACCAGAAACTCTAGTCACCGCGGGTGTTGTTTCCTGCGGGCTGCGTCGTACCCTGGTTTTCATGGCCGTGTGCAATTCCGTTCGGGCCGGCGCCGTCACCGACGCTGTGAACGCCGCACTGTCGGCACCGCAGGCGACGCCGGAGACCACCGAATACACCGAGATCCTGGAGGCCGAGGACAGGCCCTGGGTCACCGTCGTCTGGGACGATCCGGTGAACCTGATGCACTACGTCACCTACATCTTCCAGAAGCTGTTCGGCTACAGCAAAGCCAAGGCGACCGAGTTGATGATGCAGGTGCACAACGAGGGCAAAGCGGTGGTGTCCTCTGGTTCGCGCGACAAGATGGAGCAGGACGTGCGCCGATTGCACGCCGCGGGGCTCTGGGCAACCATGCAGCGCGACTGACGACTCGACTAACCTGAGCCTGTGCGTAAGTGGAGCAGGAAGAACTCACTGAGTGGCCTGAAGCTTCGATCCGAAATGGACGAGCACGAGGCCACTGTCCTTCGCTCCCTGATCGGCGCGGTGTCCGGGCTGCTCAGTGACCGCGCCGCCGACGCCCCCGAAGACGAACTCGCCGCGCTCACCGGCTTGCGGACGGGCAACACCACCCCGCCCGACGATCCACAACTGCTGCGCCTGCTGCCCGATTTCCACCGCGCCGAACCCGGTTCCCCCGATGCCAAGCGCGCCGATCTCAACAGTGCGCTGCGCAGCCTGCACGAGCCGGAGATCATCGACGCGAAACTGGCCGCTGGGCAGGCTGTGCTCGACAGTTGCCCGGAAGTGGGCGGCAAGATCGTGCTCTCGCCCGAGCAGGCCGACGCGTGGCTGGCCGCGCTCACCGACGTTCGTCTCGCGCTGGGCACGCTGCTCGACATCGACGACGACACGCCCGACCATTTCGATCCGGAAGATCCGCGTGCTCCGCATCTGGACGTCTACCACTGGCTGACCTGGATGCAGGATTCACTGTTGCAAGCGCTCGCGCCCTGACCGGATCACACGAAGGACGAGATGATGCGCAGCGGCCCCGGGGCACGCAACTCGATTACTGATGTCGCCGGTGTGCTGGTAGGCCACCACCAGGCGCTCGACGCCGAAGTCACGCTCGGTACCGGCGCCGCGACGGGCTGCACCGTGGTGCGGGTCCCCGGCGGCGCGACCGCCGCGGTCGACGTGCGCGGCGGCGGCCCTGGCACCAGGGAAACCGACCTGCTCGACCCGGCCAACACCGTCCGCCAGCTCGACGCCGTGCTCCTCACCGGCGGTAGCGCGTACGGCCTTGCCGCCGCCGACGGAGTCATGCGCTGGTCGGAGGAACACGGCGAGGGCATTGCGATGGACCCCACCGACCCGAGCCGCGTGGTGCCGATCGTGCCGGGTGCGGTGATCTTCGATCTCCCGGTCGGCGACTGGGGCATCCGGCCCGACGCGGACTTCGGCTATCGCGCGGCCGCGGCGGCGTCGACCGAGTTCGCCAGGGGCACGGCGGGCGCCGGTGTGGGTGCGCGGGCGGGTGCGCTCAAGGGCGGAATCGGTTCGGCGAGTGTGGTTCTCGCGGACGGTCCCGGCGCGGGTGTCACCGTCGGCGCGGTGATCGTGGCCAATCCCGTCGGGTCGGTCGTCGATCCGCGTACCGGATTGCCGTGGGGTGTCGGCACCGACGGGCCCGACTTCTTCGGGCTGCGGCCGGGGACGCCGGCGGAAATCGCCGCGCTGACTGCCATACCGGTGAAGGGCACCGTCTTCAACACCACGATCGGTGTGATCGCCACCGACGCCGCCCTCGACCCGGCGGGTTGCCGGCGCATGGCCGCCACCGGGCACGACGGACTCGCCCGCGCGATCCGGCCCGTGCACTCCCCACTCGACGGCGACACGCTGTTCGCGCTCGCCACCGGGGCGGTCGAGGTCGCACCGCTTCCGCTGCCCGCCGCGTTCCCCGGCGATCTGCTGCTGCTCGACCAGCTGTGCACGGCCGCCGCGGTGGTGGTCGAACGCGCTGTCGTCGACGCCGTGCTCGCCGCGACCTCCATCGCCGCGATCCCGGCCTACCACGATCTGTTCCCGCGCTGATCAAGCGTGGTGCGGGGACCGGAGTGCGCACCCGGCGGAATACCCGAATAGGGTGAGTGGTTGTCGAGGGTTGGTGCTCGACAACGCTCGAGCAGGATGTGGAAAGGGTCGACAAGTGCTGGTGATCAGGGCCGATCTCGTTGACGCGATGGTGGCACACGCCCGCGCCGACCACCCGGACGAGGCCTGCGGCATCATCGCCGGGCCCGAGGGCAGCGACCGTCCCGAACGCTTCGTCGCGATGGTCAACGCCGAACGTTCGCCCACCTTCTACCGGTTCGATTCCGGTGAACAACTGCGCGTGTGGCGCGCGATGGACGACGCCGACGAAGTGCCGGTCGTCATCTACCACTCGCACACCGCCACCGAGGCCTACCCGAGCCGCACCGACATCTCCTACGCCGCCGAACCGGACGCGCACTACGTGCTGGTCTCCACGCGCGATCCGCAGTCCCACGAACTGCGCAGCTACCGCATCGTCGACGGCGAGGTCACCGAAGAACCGGTGCGCATCGTCGATTCCTACTGAACCCGTCCGAGAAAAGCCACCACCCCCGAGGAGTCCCTCATGCCGGTAACCGTGTCCATTCCGACCATCATGCGTGGTATCACCGGAGGTGAGAAGCGAGTGCAGGGCGAGGGCTCGACCCTGTCCGCGCTCATCGCCGACCTCGACGCGAACCACCCGGGGCTGGCCGAGAAGCTGCTCTCCGAGGGCAAGCTCAACCGCTACGTCAACATCTACGTCGACGACGAGGACGTGCGCTTCTCCGGTGGGCTGGAAGCCGAGGTGCCCGCGGGCGCGTCGGTGACCATCCTGCCCGCCGTGGCCGGCGGCGCCTGACACCGTGGCCCGCTACGAATCGCTGATCGCGACGCTGGGTAACACCCCGCTCGTCGGATTGCAGAAACTGTCACCGCAATGGGACGGCGACGATCATGTGCGGCTGTGGGCCAAGCTGGAGGACCGCAATCCCACCGGGTCGATCAAGGACCGTCCCGCGCTGCGGATGATCGAACAGGCCGAGGCGGACGGGCGGCTCACGCCCGGGTGCACGATTCTGGAGCCGACCAGCGGCAATACCGGGATTTCGCTCGCCATGGCGGCCAAGCTCAAGGGTTACCGGATCGTTTGCGTGATGCCGGAGAACACCTCGGTGGAGCGGCGTCAGCTGCTCACGATGTTCGGCGCCGAGATCATCGACTCGCCCGCCGCCGGTGGGTCGAATCAGGCGGTCGCGAAGGCCAAGCAGATCGCGGCGGAGAATCCGGATTGGGTGATGCTGTACCAGTACGGCAATCCGGCCAACGCGCTCGCGCACTATGAGGGAACCGGGCCGGAATTGCTGGCCGATCTGCCGGAGATCACGCATTTCGTCGCGGGGCTCGGTACTACCGGGACCCTGATGGGCACCGGGCGCTACCTGCGCGAACAGGTGCCGGGGATCGAGATCGTGGCCGCTGAACCCCGGTACGGCGAGCTGGTCTATGGCCTGCGCAATATCGACGAGGGGTTCATTCCCGAGCTCTACGACGAGAAGGTGCTCACCACCCGATTCTCGGTCGGGCCCTACGACGCGGTGAAGCGGACGCGCGAGCTGGTCGGCGAGGAGGGAATCTTCGCCGGGATTTCCACCGGGGCGATCCTGCACGCCGCGCTCGGTGTCGCCAAGAAGGCGCAGAAGGCGGGCAAGCGGGCCGATATCGCGTTCGTGGTCGCCGATGGTGGCTGGAAATACTTGTCCACCGGGGCATACGACGGCACGCTGGACGAAGCCGAGGAGAAGCTGGACGGGCAACTCTGGGCCTGACCCGATGTCACCCGGCTTCGGTACGCTCGGATCAACGGGCTGTTCGACGGTCCCTTGCCGGAGTGGAGGCGATGTCGGTGAGCGGTGGGGTGGGTGCCTCGTTCGGTAACGCGAGTCCGGGAACCGGTGCCTCGCGCGGCGGGTCGTGGGTTCGGGCGGCGGTGGCGATTCTGGGCTTCGTAGGAGCCCTGTACGTGATCGAGGGCGTCGATATGGTGCTCTCCCACGACCGGCCGCCCGGGGCGCCCGGCGAACTGGACGCGGCAGGCATCGAGCCGCGTGAGGTAGCGGGGCTCGACGGCATTCTGTGGGCGCCGTTGCTGCACGGCGGGTGGGAACATCTGTTCGCCAACACGCTGCCGTTGCTGGTGCTCGGGTTTCTCGTGTTGCTCTCCGGGCTCGGGCGGGGGATCGCCGCGACAGCCATCATCTGGGTGATCGCCGGCGTCGGCACCTGGCTCACCGGGTCGGCGGGGAGCGTGCACGTCGGAGCGTCGTCGATCGTGTTCGGCTGGCTGACGTATCTGATCTGCCGTGGGTGGTTCGCGCGCAATGTGGGGCAGATCGTGGTGGGGCTGGTGATCCTCGTGTTCTACGGCTCGATGCTGTGGGGCGTGCTGCCGAGCGACCCTCGAATTTCTTGGCAGGGGCATCTTTTCGGGGCGGTGGGTGGAGTGCTCGCGGGCTGGGTACTCTCGTCAGATGAACGTCGACGCCGCCGTGGAGCATCGGTCGGCCGCGCAGTACCAACGCGGTAGCCGGGGATCCGGTCTGGAAATTGGGGGGATCCTGCAGTGAGTACCAGCACGTCGTGGCAGCATGGGGGCATGCGCCTTACCGTCCTCGGGTGCTCGGGCAGTGTGTCCGGCCCGGACTCTCCAGCGTCGGGCTACCTGCTGACGGGCGCTGATATGCGGCCGATTGTCATCGACTTCGGTCCCGGGATCTTCGGCGCGCTGCAGAAGCACATGAACCCGGCCGATGTCGATATCTTCCTCACCCACCTGCACGCGGATCACTGCCTGGATCTGCCCGCACTGCTGGTGTGGCGTCGCTACCACCCGAATCCGCCGACCGGCAAGGCGCTGGTGCGCGGGCCGTCCGACGCGCCGCTGCGGATCGGAAACGCGTCCGCGGAGATCGGGGGCGAGACCGACGATTGGTCCGATGTGATCGACTCGCAGACTTGGGTCGAGAACACGCCGATCCCGTTCGGGCCCGGTCATACGGTGGAAGCTCGGCGGATGTTCCACCCGCCGGAGTCCTACGGGCTGCGGATCACCGCGGCCGACGGCCGGGTCTTCGTCTACACCGGCGACACCGCCATGTGCGATGCCGTTGTCGAGTTATCGCAGGGTGCCGACGTGCTCATGGCTGAGGCGTCGTGGACCCACGATCCGGCCAATCGTCCTGCGGGGATTCATCTTTCGGGCACCGAGGCGGGCGAGATCGCCACTCGTGCCGGGGCCAAGGAGCTGTTGCTGACCCACATCCCGCCGTGGACCGCGCGCGAAGACGTCATCGCGGAGGCCAAGGCGGCCTTCTCGGGACCGGTGCACGCGGTGTCGCCGGGGGAGACCTTCGACCTGTAGTCCCCGAACCCCGACCGGCGGGGCCGCGAACTCGCGCGCGCCGACGCTCCAACTAAGCTGTCCGCTGTGTCTAGACGAGCTGATGGTAGGGCGGATGACGAACTCCGCGACGTGAAGATCACTCGGGGTTTCACCACGCACCCGGCGGGGTCGGTGCTGGTGGAATTCGGGCAGACGCGGGTGATGTGTACCGCGAGCGTCACCGAGGGGGTGCCGCCGTGGCGCCGGGATTCGGGCCTGGGCTGGCTCACCGCGGAGTACGCGATGCTGCCCGCCGCCACGCACACCCGCAGCGGGCGGGAGTCGGTGAAGGGCAAGGTCGGTGGGCGGACGCAGGAGATCAGCAGGCTGATCGGGCGGTCGCTGCGGGCCTGCATCGACCTGGCCGCGCTCGGCGAGAACACGATCGCGCTCGACTGCGATGTGCTGCAGGCCGACGGCGGCACCCGCACCGCCGCGATCACCGGCGCGTACGTGGCGCTCTCGGATGCGGTGACCTATCTGGCCGCCGCGGGCAAACTGGCTGACCCGCAGCCGATTTCGTGCATGATCGCCGCGGTCAGCGTGGGCGTGGTCGATGGGCGCGTTCGCCTCGACCTGCCCTACGAGGAAGACTCGCGCGCCGAGGTCGACATGAACGTGGTCGCCACCGACACCGGAACTCTGGTCGAGATCCAGGGCACCGGCGAGGGCGCGACGTTCCCTCGGTCGACCCTGGACAAGATGCTGGACTCGGCCTTCGCCGGCGCCGAGCAGCTGTTCGCGATCCAGAAAGCGGCACTGGCGCTGCCGTACCCGGGCACCCTGCCCGAGCCGTCCGCGAAGAAGTAGTCGTGGCCGCGCGTGTGCTGGTCGCCAGCCGAAATGCCAAGAAGCTGAAGGAGCTTCGCCGGATTCTCGATGAAGCCGGTGTCGCCGGAGTCGAATTGGTGAGCCTGAACGAGGCGCCGCCCTACGCGGAGGCACCCGAAACCGGCGCCACCTTCGAGGAGAACGCGATCGCGAAGGCGCGTGACGGTGCCGTCGCGACCGGATTGCCGTGCGTGGCGGATGATTCCGGCATCGAAGTGGACGCGCTGAACGGGATGCCCGGGGTGCTGTCGGCCCGTTGGGCAGGCGGCCACGGCGACGACGCGGCGAACAACACCCTGCTGCTCGCCCAGCTCGGCGACGTCCCCGACGACCGCCGCGGCGCCCGCTTCGTCTCCACCTGCGCGCTGGTCCTGCCCGACGGCACCACCACGGTGGTGCGCGGCGAATGGCCGGGCACCATTGCCCGCGAACCTCACGGTGACGGTGGTTTCGGCTACGACCCGCTGTTCCTCCCCGAGGGTGGCACCGGCAGCGCCGCCGAACTCACCCCCGCCGAGAAGGACGCGATCTCCCACCGGGGCCGCGCCCTCACCCAGCTCATCCCCGCCCTGGCCGCCCTGGCCTGAGGTAGAGGCGTACAACGACAGCGCCGCCGCTCCGGATTACCGGGGCGGCGGCGCTTTTCGTCGAGGTCAGAGGCTGTATTGCTGCTTGACGTCTTTGGCGTTGCGGTGTTCGACGAAGAAGGAGAGCAGGGGGATGGTGCCTGCGATGAGCGTGCCGACAGTGCGGCCGATGGGCCAGCGGACCTTCACGGCGAGGTCGGCGGTGACCAGCAGGTAGGCGAAGTACACCCAGCCGTGCACGACCGCGATCCAGCTGGGGGTGTCGACGCCGAAGCCGTACTTGGCGATCATCTCGATGGTGAGCAGCAGCAGCCACAGGCCGGTGACCCAGGCGAGCACGCGGTAGCGCTGCAGGGCGGAGGCGATCTTGGCGATGGGGGCGCTGCCCGCGGCAGGGGCGCTGTCCGCGGGGGCGGCGGTGTCTTTGTCCAGCGACGGTGCGGTGGTGTTGTTGTCGGTCACCCGGCGTTCCTCTCGGGGGTGTGCAAGCCGGCGGTGCGGACCTGCGCATCGATGTCGCTGGCGTGCAGTTGCGCCAGGTACTGGTTGTAGGCGGCTGTTTCCGGGTCGTCGGACGGTGCGGCTTTGGGCCGTTCCGGCAGGATGCCCGCGGGGATCTCGCGCGGCGCCTCGGCTTTGCCCGTGCCCGGCGGGGCGGGCTCGTCGGCCTCGCGTTCCAGTCGCACGAACCGCACATAGGCGAACACCGCGAACGCGGCGAACAGCGGCCACTGCATCGCGTAGCCGAGATTCTGGCCGGTCCCCGACGCCGATTCGAACCGCTCCCACTGCCACCAGGCCAGCGCCAGACAGCCGAGCGCGACGACACAGACCAGCGCGATCAGGGCCGGACGGTTGTACGCCGGGCGGGGAGGTGGAACGGACACGCGCTCCACGGTACCCGCCTACTACAGGCTGCGTAGGAGCAGGTCGCCGCGCTCGGCGCTCACCGCGAGGTCCTGGCGTGGAAGGTCTGGCGGTAGGCGGTGGGGGAGACGCCGATGGTGGTGGCCAGGTGCTGGCGCAGGGATGCCGCGGTGCCGAGGCCCGCGTCGGCGGCGACGCGGTCGATCGGGAGGTCGGTGGCTTCGAGGAGGTGGCGGGCACGGTCGACGCGTTGCTGGGTGAGCCATTGGCCGGGTGGGAGGCCGGTCTCCTCGCGGAAGCGGCGGCAGAAGGTGCGCACGCTCATGCGGGCGTGGGCGGCCAGCTCGGCCAGCGGGAGCGGGCCGTCGAGGTGGGTCAGCGCCCAGGCGCGGGTGGCGGCAGTGGTCGCGGAGGTGGGTTCGGGGATGGGACGGTCGATGAACTGGGCCTGTCCGCCTTCGCGCCAGGGCGGCACGATGCACAGCCGGGCGACGTGATTGGCGACCACGCTGCCGTGGTCGCGGCGCAGCAGGTGCAGGCACGCGTCGATCCCGGCGGCGCTGCCCGCCGCGGTGAGGATGCGTCCTTCGTCGACAAACAGTACGTCAGCATCCATTCTGACCTGGGGGAACCTGCTGCGGAACCGGTCGGCGGCCTTCCAATGTGTGGTCGCTTGTCGGTCGTCGAGCAGGCCGACGGCGGCGAGCGCGAATGCCGCAGTGCAGATCGAAACGATGCGGGTGTCGGGCCTCAGCCGACCCAGTACGCGAGCCAGTCCGGCGGGCATCCACTCGGATTCCGGCGCGTCACACGTGGAGAACGGCGGAATCACGACGGTGTCGGCCTCGTCGAGCGCGCTGCTGTCGTATTCGACGGCGATGGTGAAGTCGGCATTGGTCAACACCGGCGCGCCGTCGAGACTGCAGGTGCGGACGTCGTACAGCGCGGCACCGTCGGTAGCGGTCGCCGAGCCGAAGACTCGGGCCGGTATCCCCAATTCGAACGGATAGACCCCGTTCAGTGCCAGAACCACCACACGATGCATGGCAAGATTCTTGCACATATTGGCGTTCTTGCCACTCGTCGCAGTCGCGCCGACCCGGCATCGTCGTCATCACACAGCCGAATCACTTCGAAACGGCGTGCGAGACAAAGGGAGACGAGCCATGCGGGCAATCGGTCAGGACACCTTCGGCGGGCCCGAGGTCCTGCGCGTGATCGAGGCCGACAAGCCGACTCCGGGACCGGCGGAGGTGTTGATCCGCGTACACGCTGCCAGCGTGAACCCGACCGATTCCTGGCACCGCAGTAGCGGTGGACTGTTCGGCGCGATCATCCCACTCGGCTGGGATGTGTCCGGCGTGGTCGAGGCAGTCGGTCTCGGTGTGACGCTGTTCGCCCCCGGTGACGAGGTGTTCGGCATGCCTCGTTTGCCGCACGCCGCGGGCACCTACGCGGAGTACGTCACCTCGCCGGCGCGCCACCTCGCGCGCAAGCCCGCCAACCTCACTCACACCGAGGCCGCCGCGCTGGCGCTCGTCGCACTCACCGCCTGGCAGGCGCTCGTCGACACCGCCGACGTGCAGCCGGGTCAGCGTGTGTTGATCCATGCCGGCGCTGGCGGGGTCGGCCACGTCGCGGTGCAGATCGCCAAGGCGCGCGGCGCGTACGTCATCGCCACGGCGCGCGCAGACAATCACGACTTCGTCCGTGAACTCGGTGCGGACGAGGTCATCGACTACACGACAACAGATTTCGTAGACGAAGCCCGCGATGTCGACGTGGTCGTCGACACCATCGGCGGCGAATACGGGCCCAGATCCCTGCGGGCCCTTCGCCCGGGCGGCATCGTCGTATCGCTGGCCTCCCCGGCGGAAGCGGCCTTGGTCGAGCACGCCCGCCCGCTCGGAGTGCGTGCCGGGTTCATGATCGTCGAGCCTGACGGGGCGAGCCTGCGCGCCATCGCGGACCTGGTCGAAGCGGGGACGCTGCGACCCCACGTCGAGACCGTCCTGCCGTTGGATCTCGTGAGCAAGGCCCACGAGATCAGCGACAATCAGCGCACCCGCGGCAAGATCGTGCTCTCGGTCGTGGCGTGAATTATCAAAACTTGTAGCTGATCCCGGTCATCCGCTCGGATTCCTCCCACAGCCTGCGCAGCAGTTCCGGATCGCGCGAGATCTTGCTCGACGGGCACGCCTCGACCGGCCCCTGGGACTGCATCCACCTATTGGGGCCCCAATAGGTGGTGGGATCGGCATCGGGTTCGGTCGCCCCGAACAGTGTGGAGTGCGCGGCCTTGGCGGGCGCATGGCCGATGAGCTTGATGAACGGCTTGCTGACCCGATCCAGCGGGGTCTCGGTGCGGGCGAACAGATCCGTCGCCGAGACTCCGGGGTGCACGGCATAGGATTTCTTCGCCGAACCGGCCTCGGTGAGCCTGCGCTGCAGTTCACGGCCGAACATCAGGTTGGCGAGCTTGGCCTGGGCGTAGGCGAGATTGCGCTGGTAGCGACGGTTCTCGTAGTTGAGATCGTCGATCCACAGCTTCGGCGTCTGCTTGTGCGCGATGCTGGCGATCGACACCACCCGGTCGCGGACGCGGTCGAGCAGCAGTCCCGTGAGCGCGAAATGGCCGAGGTGGTTGACGCCGAACTGGGTTTCGAAGCCGTCGGCGGTGCGTGAGAACGGGATGTTCATCAAGCCCGCGTTATTGATCAGCACATCGAATTCGCCCTGCTGGGCGGCGAATTCGCGCACGGAAGCCAGATCGGCCAGATCTAGCGCGGCCACCCGCACGTCGCCGGGGATGGCGTCGGCGATCGGCTGCGCCTTGCTCGCATTGCGGCAGGCCATGATCACGGTGGCGCCCTTACCTGCCAGCACCTTGGTGGTTTCGGCACCGAGGCCGCCGTTGGCCCCGGTGATCACGAACGTGCGCCCGGACTGGTCCGCGATGTCAGTTGGTTTCCATGCCATGCGCCTATCTTACTCTGGAGTAAGATAGGAGGGAAGGGTCACCCCAGCAATCCGGTCAGCGTACGGGCACAGGCGGGTTTGCGCAGTTTGGCCATGGCTTTCGCCTCGATCTGGCGCGCCCGCTCGCGGGAGAAGCCGAGCACCGAACCCACCTCCTCCAGCGTGCGCCCTTCGCCGCGATCGAGGCCGAAACGCAGTCGGATGACGGCGGATTCGCGTTCGGTGAGCGCGGCCAAGGCCGCCTCGACGTAGCCGCCGAGCATCCGATCCGCGACCACATCCGCCGGCGCGGGCGTGGTGTCGGGGAGCAGCGAGCCCAGATCCGTGTCATCGCCGACCGGCGCGTGCAGCGATACCGGCTCGGCTTCGTGCCGCAGCACCGCCTCGACCTGCGCGACGGTGAGCTCGGCGCCCGCGGCCAGTTCCTCCGTCGTGGCCGCGCGCCCCAGCTGATGGGCCAGCTCGCGCCGGACCCGGATCACCCGGTGCAGCACGTCGGCCACATTCGAGGGCAGCCGGATCGTGCGCCCCTGATCGGTGAGCGCGCGACCGATCGACTGCCGGATCCAGTACGTCGCGTAGGTGGAGAGCTTGAGTCCGCGCTCGTGGTCGAACTTCTCCACCGCGCGCATCAGCCCGAGCGTGCCCTCCTGGATCAGATCGAGCAGCGACATCCCGGTGTTGGTCGGGAACCGCCGCGCGATGGAGACGACCAGGCGCAGATTCGCGCGCACCATCTGATCTTTCGCGCGCAGACCGTCGAGTTCGGTGCGGCGCAACAGCTCTCGCCGTGCTGCGGTGAGTTCGACACCGGCTGAATCATTCTCGGCCGCTTCGGCGCGGGCGGCGACACCCGCGGCGATGCGTGCTCCGAGGGCGTATTCCTGCTCGGCGGTCAGCAGGGGAGTGCGGCCGATGGCGGTCAGGTAGTCGCGAATGGGGTCGGTGGTGACGGTCAAGAGAACTCCCGGGGTGTGCGACGAAAAGGGTGGGCCGGTAACCGGTGGGGCGAGTGGATCGCCCCACCGGTCGGGTTGCTCAGCGTCCGGGGATGCGGATCGGACGGCGCACGGTGGTCGAGCGGGTCTGCGCACCGCGGATGGCCGACCCGGCGCCGCTTCGACGCGTGGACGGGAACTGTGCGGCGGTGCGTGCCCGGCGCGGGGTCGGCAGGGTCAGCGGTTCCGGCGCGGAGAGTGCGTCGCGGAATGTCGTGTATCGGGCCATATCGGCTGCTCCTTCATGGGTGGAACGGGTGCTGAGGGGCTCGGCGGCGATATCGGTTCCGTGCGGCATGCGCTGTCTCCTTCGATCGTGTCGCTTGCGGCGACGAGCACAAACTTAGAACGAACCTAAAAATATGTCAAGAACAAATTTAGGACGATTTCAGATACGCTGGTGACATGACGACGCAACCGGGCCTACGGGCGAGGAAGAAGCAGCAGACCAGGGAGCAGATCTCGGACCGGGCGACCGAGCTGTTCCTGGCGCGGGGATTCGACCGGGTGACCATCGCCGAGGTGGCGGCAGCGGCCGACGTCGCCAAGATGACCGTCACCAACTACTTCCCGCGCAAGGAAGACCTCGCCCTCGACCTGGGGGAGATCTACATCGACCAGCTCGCCGCGATCGTGCGCGAACGCGCGCCGGGCCAATCGGCACTGGCCGCGCTGCGCCACGCCTACCTGGCGGCGGTAGCGGCGCAGAGCCAGGTCATCGGCTTCAGCGGAGAGCCGTTCGCGAGAATGATCGCCGACAGCCCCGCGCTGACGGCGCGCGTGCGCGAGTTCCACGACGACCGTCAGACGGCGCTGGCGAAAGCGCTCGCCACGGAGACGGGCGCCGACCCGGGCGATATCACCCCGCGCGTCGCCGCGGCCCAGCTCGCCGGTGTCCAGCGGGTGTTGTTCGACGAGATCACGCGCCGCACGCTCGACGGTGAATCCGCCACCGAGATCGCCGCCGCGCTGACCCGCGATGCCGAGATCGCCTTCGCCGCGCTCGAACCGGGCCTGGGAAGCTACGCCGTGCGCTGAGTGATCGGTGGCGATTGCTGCCGTGTCACTGGGCTCTGGTGCTGGACCCGAAAGCCCATACTGGGGCAATGCCGGATGGTGTTGCTGTAGACAAGCCTGTCGAGCCGATGAGCAAGGCGAAGATCAACATCATCTTCGCGACCGTCGTACTCGGCATGCTCATGGCCGCACTCGACCAGACCATCGTGTCGGCGGCGCTGCCCTCGATCGTCGCCGACCTCGGTAGCGCCGGGCACATGGCCTGGGTGGTGACCGCCTATCTGCTCGCCGAGGCCGTCGCGACCGTGCTCGCGGGCAAACTCGGTGACCTGTTCGGCCGCAAATTGCTGTTCCAGATCAGCGGCATCATCTTCATCGCGGGCTCGGCACTGGCCGGTGTCGCGGGTGGCATGGTGATGCTGATCGTGGCGCGCGGGATCCAGGGCGTCGGCGCGGGCGGGTTGATGGTCACCTCGATGGCGCTGATCGCCGACACCATCCCGCTGCGTGAACGCGGCAAATATCAGGGTGCGCTCGGCGCGGTGTTCGGTGTGACCACCGTCGTCGGGCCCACCCTCGGCGGGCTGTTCACCGACCACGCCAGCTGGCGCTGGTGCTTCTACGTGAATGTGCCGATCGCGATCATCATGGTGGTGATGGCGGCGCGCACGCTGCCGCACCTGCGCGCGGTCGCCCGGCCGGTGATCGACTACCTCGGCATCGGCCTGATCGCGCTCGGGGTCTCGGCGCTGATCCTCGGGCTCGAGTTCGGGGGCAACGAATATCCGTGGGGCTCTTGGCAGATCATCGGTTTGTTCGTGCTCGCCGTGGTGCTGATCACCGGGTTCGTGCTGGTGGAGAACCGGGCGAAGGCGCCGATGCTGCCGATGCGGTTGTTCGGCAGCCGGGTGTTCACGGTGTCGTCGGTGCTCAGTTTCATCGTCGGCTTCGCGATGCTCGGCTCGATGACCTACCTGCCCGCCTACCTGCAGTATGTCGACGGCGCGACGGCGACGATCTCCGGTGTGCGCACGCTGCCGCTGGTGGTCGGGCTGTTCATCACGTCGATCTTCTCCGGTCAGGTCGTCGGAAAGACCGGGCAGTACCGGTACTTCCCGATCGTCGGCATGGCGGTGATGGCGGTGGGTCTGGGCCTGATGTCGACGATGGGGTACGACACGAGCATCTGGCTGGAATCGCTGTACATGCTGATTCTCGGCGCCGGGCTCGGCTTGTCGATGCAGGTGCTCACCATCGTCGTGCAGAACACCGTGCCCTACGCCGATCTCGGCACCGCTACCTCGGGCGTCACCTTCTTCCGCACCCTCGGCAGCGCGTTCGGCACCGCGGTCTTCGGCACGCTCTACACCAACCAGAGCACGACCGCGCTGGAGAACGCGTTGAGACAGACGCCGGGCGTCTCGCCCGAGGTGGCGGCGAATCCGAAGCTGCTGCGGGAGCTGCCCCACGAGCAGGCGGCGCCCATCGTCGACGCCTACGCGCAGTCGATCGACCACGTGTTCCGCTGGGTCGTTCCGGTGGCACTGGTCGGCTTCGTCGTCGCCTGGTTCCTGCCGCAGGTGCGGCTGCGTGACAGCGCCCGCCACGGTGCCGGCGACGTCGGCGAGGGCTTCTCGGTGCCCGATTCGCACGACCGGGTGGTGCAGCTCGAACGTGCGGTCGCCACGACGGTGCGCAAGGCCAGAGCGGAGAAACCGCTCATCCCCGAGCTCATCGCGGCCTCGGACAGCACCCTGACCCCGGACGCGGCGTGGGCGCTGGGGCAGGTGTACCTCTACGCCAAGGAAGGCGCTCCGGCCACGGTGTACGCCATCGCCTACCGGCACCGGCTGCCGGTGGAGGTGCTTTCGCCGGTCTTCCGCCAAGCCGCCGACGCGGGTCTGCTGCGCGAAGACGCGGGCACCCTCACGCTGACCGGTGACGGTAGCGCCGAGGTCGACAAGCTGCGAGCGGGCTGGCGGCGCTGGCTCGGCGACCGCCTCGACGACTGGAATTCCGAGGATCCGGTGGACCGCGCGCTGCTCGACGAGGCGCTGTCGAAGATCGCGGCGAAGCTGCTCGATCAGGGCGCTGATAGCAGCGAGGTATCGAAGGTCTGAATTCGGCTGTCCACTCCGCTGGACAAACCTTGCCCGCCAAATACTCGTAGACGTATATTCGTAGACGAGTAAGGAGGCAGTGATGGCTACGAAGCGCAAAGTGAACAACCTGCTGGCGCTCGCCGTGCTCTCGGTGATCGTGCAGCGTCCGATGCATCGCTACGAGATCGCCGCCACCCTGCGCGCCCACGGCAAAGACCGCGACATGGACATCAAGTGGGGCTCGCTCTACACCGTCGTGCAGAACATGGAGAAAGCCGGATTCCTCGAGGTGATCGGCAGCGAACGCGACGGCGCTCGCCCCGAGCGGGTGATCTACCGGATCACCGACGCTGGCCGCGCCGAGATGGCGGACTGGACCCGCGAACTGCTCGCCGCGCCCGAGCCCGAACATCACCGGTTCACCGCGGGCCTGTCGATCCTGGCGGTGCTGCCACCGGACGAGGTGGTCGTCCTGCTCGGCACGCGGATCGCGGCGTTGGAGCAGACCATCGCGACCACTAGGTCCGAGCTGGCCGAACTGACGCTGCCCCGCCTGTTCCTGGTCGAATCCGAATTCGGCCTGGCGATGCTGGAAGCCGAGGCGAACTGGGCGCGCTCCCTGCGCGACGAACTCGCCGCGGGCACCTTCGAGGGCCTCGAGCTCTGGCGGCAGTGGCATGTCGACGGCATGCCCGCCGAGCAGATTCCCGAACTCGGCGAGAGGGGGAACGACTAGCTCCGCCAAGACCCCGGACCCGGTGGTGTGCGGCAACACCCCACCGAGCCCGAGAAACCGTCCCGAAACCAGGCGCACCCGGCCACGAGGCTGGCAACCACAGGATAGCTGGGTGGCGCTGACACAGATCTGGAGATCACCCATGTCCACCACCCGTTCCGCATTGATCATCGGCGGCGGCATCGCCGGACCCGTCGCCGCCACCGCCCTGCGTATGGCAGGCATCGACGCCCACGTCTACGAGGCCTATTCCGGTCCGTCCGAGGGCATCGGCTCCGGGCTCGCGCTGGCACCCAACGGTGTCGCGGCGCTCGACATCATCGGCGCCGGTGACGCGGTGCGCGAGATCGCCCTGCCGGTCGCGCAGATGCGACTGCGCGTCGGCGGTCGCGAACACGTCCTGCCGGTCCTGGCCGACCAGCCGCCGCTACAGGCGGTCGATCGCGGCGAATTGCACCGCGCCCTGCACGATCACGCGGTCGCCGCGGGCGTGCCGTTCAGCTACGACAAGCGGCTGACGCGGGTCGACGAACACCCCGACGGCGTCACCGCGCACTTCGCCGACGGCTCCACCGCGACCGCCGACGTCCTCGTCGGAGCCGACGGAATCCGTTCCACCGTACGAAGTTTGATCGACCCGGCCGCGCCGGGACCCGACTTCACCGGAATGCTCGGCTTCGGTGCCCTGGTCGAATCCGACCTCGACCTGCCCGACGACACCATGGTGTTCGCCTTCGGCGCCAAGGCCTACTACCTGTACTGGAAGCTGGCCGACGGTCGCGTGGCGTGGGGTGCGAATCTGCCGAGCAAGCAATACCTTTCGCTCACCGAGGCACGTGCCGTGCCCGCGCAGCACTGGCTGGAGGTACTGCGCGAGACCTACGCCCCCGACTCGCCCGGCGCCGAATTCGCCCGCCGCACCACGGCGCAGAACCTCGAGATCACCGGCGCCCTGCACATCATGCCGCCGGTGCCGCACTGGTATCGCGACCGCATGGTGCTGGTCGGTGACTCGGTGCACGCACCGTCGAACAGCTCGGGACAGGGTGCGTCACTGGCGATCGAGAGCGCCGTGCAGCTGGCGCGCTGCCTGCGCGATATCGCCTCGCCCACCGAGGCTTTCGCGGGCTACGAGCAGTTGCGCCGGGCCCGGGTGGAAGGCATCGCGGCTCGCGCGGCCAAGATCAACCACAGCAAGACTCCTGGCCCGTTCGCCCGCAAGATGATGAACGCGATGATGCCGCTCATGGTCAAAACGGTGATGAACCCGGAGAAGACCATGGGTGCCGAACGGCGTTACCGCATCGATTGGAACGCGCCGGTGCAGGACGAATTCGCCACTGTCGCAGGCTGATCCGGCCGCCCTCGGTCGTTGCTCAGCTGCGACCGAGGGCTTGCCGCGTTCGCCCGGAGCGAGCTCTCCGGCGCGATCAGCGACGGGTCGCGCGCAGCGCCAGAATGCGGGCGGTTTCCGCGTCGGCGGGCAGGAACGCCTCGAGGTGAAGTTCGGCGATGGTGACATCGGCGGCGGTCGCGAAGGAGGTGAGGGTGGTGATCAGGCGGAGGTCGCCGTCTGGGGTGTGCAGGTGAAGGGGGAACGTGGTCGGGTCCAGGGCACGGGGCGGGGAGGTAGCCGGCCAGCTCGGCGACGAGCTGGCCGAGGGCTGGATCGGGGTGTGCGCGGCGTGGTGTGACCTGCCCTGCTCGAGGAAGCTCAGATAGCGCTGACTCGTTTCGGCCCGAATCGCCAGGTCGAGCTGGCTGACCCGGCGCAGTGTGCGCCAGCGGCGCAGTTGCGGGCCGAACCCGGGTGCCGGCGGCGCGGTCGTCATGATCAGAGTCAACCGCGTCGACGACCGCCGCCATTCCCGTCAGGAATCAGCTGTCGTCAGTTCGGCGCCATCCGCCCATACCCTGCGGGAATCGGCTGCCGTGAGCTCCGGCGCGGGAATCGGCGACCGGATCACCGCGAGCTACTTCGTCCATTGGGTCGACGGTCCGCAAACCCTCGCCACCGCCGCCGAACAGTACGGCGCAAACTACAACGGATTTCTCGCCACTTACATACTCATCGAAGAGGATTCGATCGTGCACGTGCCTGCGCATCTCACCGATGCGGAGGCGGCGACCCTGAGTTGCGCGGGCCTGGTCGCCTGGTCGGCGCTAGCCCGCACCGGGTACAACACTGCCGGACAACCCGTTCGGTTCCTCCTACCTGGCCATCCGGCGCATCGCGGTCGGCAGCCGCGCCGGTTTCGAGGCGATGAACCGGGTGATCACCGAGCACCGCCTGCGCCCGGTGATCGACCGCGAATTCGATGTCGACAAGGCCACCGACGCCTACGACTACCTGCGTTCGGGCGCGTCGTTCGGCAAGGTGGTGATCGCGGTGGGCTGAGGGCACAGCACGCGGGTGAACACGGTGACACACAGGACGAGCCACAGCAGCCCGATGATCCAGCCCGCGAGCACATCGGTGGTCCAGTGCACGCCGAGGTAGATGCGCGACAACCCGACGGCGACGGGAAAGGCGACCGCGAGGACGGTCGCGGCCGTCCGGAGCCAGTGCTTGGTGATCTGGGGAACCAGGACGATCGCCACGATGCCGACGACCACCGTGGAGCCGAGCGTGTGCCCCGACGGATAGGACAGGCTTGGCTCGAACACCAGCCGCGACGTCTCCGGCGGCCGATGGCGCCCGACGAGACGTTTGATCACCCACACCAGCACGCCCGCCCCCAGCGACGTGATCGCGACCAGGGCGGCCACCGGCAGATTGCGCCGCAGCGCGAACCAGCCGACGGTGAGCGCCGCCAGAATCGTCATCGACAGCGTGTCGCCCAGGTCGGTGATCACCGTGGCGATGCCGGTGAGCGGTTCGCCGCGGTGCGCGATCATCCAGTCGAGTACCGCGGTATCCATCGCGCTGATGCCGCTGGTGACCTGCCAGGTGAGGGCGGTGATCAGCACCGCCGCGGTCGCGATCAGAGCTGCCACGATCGGCGTCCGGCGGCACAGCGAGGTCCAGGCGACGTCAGGGGGCGGAGGCTGTCGATAGGCAGTCGGCATAGCTACCAGATTGCCAGCTCGAGCCTCAGGCTTCGAAGACGACCGTGTTCCCGGCGACGTCGCGGGTGCCCGCGACCTTCTTGATCGCCTTCACGAGGTCGGCGACGCAGTCCCAGGTGCGGGGAGGTTCGCAGTCGATATTGCCGATCGTGTACCAGGTATCGGTGCCGCGATAGCGGACGAGGCCCTTGCCCGCGTCGTCGAGCATGACATCGAGCTCGCCGGACACCGTCCCTTCCTCTTCGGTCATGACTGCGCTCTCGGCGGTGATCTCGATGTGTTCGCTTATTTGAACTCTCCTCGGCGGAGGCAGTCATCGACTGCGGTGCGCAACGCGGTGTGCTCGGCGGTATCAACGGTCAAGGCGTATTTTACCTTCACCTTGACGTAGTGCTCGACATAGGCACACCGGAAGTTGCCCGGCGGCAAGTAGTTCGCGGGATCCTGATCACCCTTGGATCGGTTGGCCGACGGGTCGGCGGCGACCAGATTCATCGAGTCGTTGGCGATGCGGCGGCGGGTGTCCTCGTCGCGGTCGGCGGCACCGGATCGCCACGCTTCGGCAAGGGCCACAATGTGTTCGGCGTCGACCTTGGACGGATCGGTGATGAACTTGTAGGGCCCGAGTTCGCCGGTCTTCTTGTCGATGAAGCCGTAGTGGTCCTGCCAGCCGCCGCCGGCCGCCACCTTCAGGTCGCAGGTCTTGGCGTCGAGGGTGACCTTGCCGTTGGCGTCGCGCAGCATCATCACTTCGCGGCTGGTGCATTTCGCGTACTGGGCCAGGTCGCCGGTGAAGCCGTGCTCGGGCTTGTTGGTGTCCCAGTGCGGGAACTTCTCGCGCGTGTAGCCCGTCATCGGGCCTTCCTTCGCGACGACGAGGGTGGCGACCAGGTCGCCGACTTCCTTGCCCGACACCGTCGCCGCGCCCGCGGCGGCAGGCCCCGGACTCACCTTGTCCAGCAACGAGTTCGAACAGGCGACCACCACGGCCAGGCATACCGCCGCGGCGAGGGCGAGCAGGGCTCGCCCCAGGGGAGAACCGCTGACCGAAGACCACTTCATGCCCGTACCACCCAGATGATTCGTCGAAAATGAACCGGCACAACCTAACGGCCGCACCGGGTGTCGTCAGTGATTGTCCGCTATGAGGTTCCGCACTCCGCAGCGCGGACCGGTTGCGGCTCAATAGCGTTCGTCTATCGACGGAGGTGACCGGTTGCTCCCGCGCGCAAACCGATGGTGATGAATATCACAATCGATCAGTCGGACAGCGATCCCGATTCCGGCGGAATTCCGGTGTCCAGGAACCGGATCAGCCGTGCGATGCGGGCGGCATGGTCGACGCAACGCTGGAACTGACTGCCGAGCAACGCCATATCGATCGCGGCCTCGGTGCTCACGTCGGCATCGGTGAGCGCGGTGCGCAATTGCTTGCACAGCGTCTCCATCGCCTCGTTGTCGCTGCCGTCGTCGGCGGCGAACCGGCCGCTGGCCACCGACGCGCTCACGCGCCCGACGCAGTCGGCCGCGAGCGTGCCCATCGACACCAGTTCGGTGATCACCGATACCGGCGCGACCACACCCGGATGCGCCCGATATACGTACTGCCCAGCGGTTTCGGTGCGCCGGCCGATCCGCGACAGCTCACCCGCGACCTGAATCGCGGTCACCACATGACGCAGATCGCGCGCGACCGGCGCCTGCAACGCGAGCAGTGCCATGGTGCGGGATTCGCAGGCGGCGAACATCAGCTGTAGCCGCTCGTCGAGCGCGAACACCTCATAGGTGGCGGTGAGGTCGGCGCCGGCCAGCGCAGCGGTGACCCGCTCGGTCGCGTCATGAGCGACGCGCGACATCAGGGTGAGATCGTTGGCCAAAGCGACGAGCTCGAGGGTGAACTGGGTCCGCACGCGCTGAATTGTTCCCCATCGAGTGGGTGTGAGTGAATCCATCGCCGAGATCCATCCGGCGACGGATCCGGGTGCGCCCGGCCGTAGCTGGAAGGATGGGGGCCATGATTGCCGCGTTGACGACTAAATGGACCATGTACGTGCCCATCCTCGCCGCGCTCGTACTCGTACTCAGCTGGGGTCGTTCGGTACCGGGATTGATTGTCGTGCTGGTGAGTGTCGCTCTGGTCGGCGCGGTGCTGGCGGCGGTCTATCACGCCGAGGTCGTGGCCCACCGGGTCGGCGAACCCTACGGTTCGCTGGTGCTCGCGGTGGCGGTGACCGTGATCGAGGTGGCCCTGATCGTCACGATGATGATCTCCGGCGGCGACAAGGCGGCGTCGCTGGCCCGCGACACCGTGTTCGCCGCGGTGATGATCACCTGCAACGGCATCTTCGGATTGGTGCTGCTCGTCGGTGCGTTGCGCAGGCGGGTCGCGGTGTTCAACGCGGAAGGCACCGGTGCGGCGCTGGCCACGGTCGCGACCCTGGCCACTCTGAGTCTGGTGCTGCCGACCTTCACCACCAGTGCGCCCGGCCCGGAGTTCTCGCCCGCGCAGCTCGCCTTCGCCGCCGTCGCCTCGCTGGCGCTCTACGGCCTGTTCGTGATGGTGCAGACGGTGCGTCACCCCGACGATTTCCTCCCGGTGGAGGACGGCGGCGCGGTCGACGACAGCGACGCCAACACCCACGCACCGTCCAACCGGGCCGCGCTGATCAGTCTCGGCATGCTGGTGCTGGCTCTGGTCTGCGTGGTCGGCCTGGCCAAGGTCGTCTCGCCCGCGCTCGAGTCGGCGATCGCCTCGGCCGGATTACCGCCGTCGGCGGTGGGTGTGGTGATCGCGATGCTGGTGCTGTTGCCCGAGACCATCGCCGCGGTGAACTCGGCGCGCCGCAACCAGGTGCAGATCGGGCTGAACCTGGCGCTCGGTTCGGCGATGGCCAGTATCGGCCTGACCATTCCGGTGATCGCGATCGCGACCATCTGGCTCAGTGGTCCGCTGGTGCTCGGTCTCGGCGCCACCCAGATGGTGTTGCTCGCGCTGACCGTCGTGGTCGGCACGCTGACGATCGTTCCGGGTCGCGCGACCTTGCTGCACAGTGGCGTTCACCTGGCGTTGTTCGCGGCTTTTGTGTTCCTCGCCGCTAGCCCGTAGCTGGAGTGTTGCGGATCACATGGCGTGTAGATCTGTCATGGAAACCGCGAAATAGCGACGAGGGTCACCCACTGGAAATTTTGTTGTGACGCAGAGTACCGGTTAGCTTGCTGGAGTTGGCAAAGACGCCGAAGCCAGAGAGTGCGGTATGAAAATCACCAAGCCCCGTGCTTCACGAGCGGCCCGGAGGCATCCCTGATGTCTGTCGATCTGCACTCCGCGAAGCCGGATTCCGCTACCCAGATCGTCCGCAAGAACTTCACCGACACCGTCGTGTCGTCGCTGCGGACCTTCGGGCGTGCGGTCGATCTCGCACAGCAATCGGTCGGCGGCTCGTTCTCCGACATCGCCCGCAGGCAGTTCCAGTGGCGTGAGACCCTCGTGCAGGCCTGGCGCCTGATCACGGTCACCGCCATTCCCGCGGTCCTGATGGCGATCCCGTTCGGCGTGATCGTCTCGGTCCAGGTCGGCAACCTGATCCACAGCCTCGGCGCCGACTCCATGCTCGGCGCGACCGGCGGCCTCGGCGTGATCAAGCAGGGCGCGCCCATCGCCACCGGCTTCCTGCTCGGCGGTGCGGGGGCGGCGGCGATCGCGGCCGACCTCGGCGCGCGCACCATCCGCGAGGAGATCGACGCGCTCAACACCATGGGTATCAACCCGGTGCACCGGCTCGTCATCCCGCGCATGGTCGCGATGCTGATCGTGGCCCCGATGCTCAATGTGCTCATCATCTTCGTCGGCGTGCTGGCCGGTTACGCGGTCGCCGTCGGCGGTCAGGGCGTGACGCCGGGCAGCTACTGGTCGACCTTCGGTTCGTTCGCGACCACCGCCGACGTGTGGGTGTCGCTGCTCAAGGCACTGATCTTCGGCTTCCTGGTCGTGATCATCTCGTGCCAGCGCGGACTGGAAGCCAAGGGCGGACCGCGCGGTGTGGCCGACGCGGTGAACGCGGCGGTGGTGCTCTCGGTGGTCTCGATCGCGATCGTGAACCTGCTGGCCAGCCAGATCAGCGCCATGTTCCTGCCGACGAAGCTGGCGTGATGGCTGCCTCTTCGTATATCCCCACCTCGCTGCACTGGCTGCGCAAGCCCGCCCGCATCGGCAAGCGGTTCGTCTCCGCCGGTGAGTCACTCGGCTTCGTGGCGGTGTTCGTCTGGCAGGTGCTGTCCTCGGTACCGCTGACGCTGCGCCGCTACCGCGAGGAAACGCTGCGCGCGGTCACCGATATGACCTGGGGCCGCGGGTCGATCATCGTCGGCGGCGGCACCGTCCCGATGATGATCGTGCTCGGCCTGGTGATGGGCGCCTCGGTGGGCGTCGAATCGTTCGCCACGCTCGACATGCTCGGCATGGGCCCGGTCTCCGGCGTGATCTCGGCCTACGCCACCACCCGTGAGCTGGCTCCGATCGCCGCCGCCATCGGCTTCGCCGCGCAGGCGGGTTGCCGGATCACCGCCGAGATCGGCGCGATGCGCATCTCCGAGGAGATCGACGCGATCGAGGCGCTCGGCCTGCGTTCGGTGCCGTTCGTCGTCACCACCCGCGTGATCGCGGGCGCCATCGCTATCGTGCCCACCTTCCTGATCGCGCTGATCCTGTCCTACGGCGCCTGCCGCGGGCTGCTCACGATGGTCTACGGGCAGTCCGCCGGTGTGTACGACCACTACTTCTTCCAGTTCGTCACCGGCTTCGACGTGATCGCCGCGGTGGTCAAGGTGGCGGTGTTCGGCACGGTCGTGATCCTGGTGCACAGCTATTTCGGGTTCTTCGCCACCGGCGGACCCGAGGGCGTCGGCATCGCCTCGGGTCGCGCGGTGCGCGCCAGCTCGGTGGCCATCATCGCCATCGACATGGTGCTCTCGATCGCGCTGTGGGGCTTCAACTCGGCGATCAGTTTTACGGGGTGACTCATGCCTAACTACGGAATGCCGGGCGTCGCGGCCGATCGGCGCACCGCGCGCACGACCGGCGCGATCATCCTCGGCCTGATCGCGGCGGTCGTGCTCGGCGGCGTCGCTTACGACAACCTGAGCGCCGAAGACGGCCTGCGCATCGCCGTACACACCGAACACCTCGGTGACGGCATCAGCGCGGGCAGCCAGGTCCGCGTCGACGGCGTGACGGTCGGCGAGGTCGCCGAGGTGACCCCCGGCGAGCGCGGCACCCAGCAGATCGCGCTGCTGCTCGACTCGAAGCGACTGGTCGGCATCGACGACAGCCTCGCGCTCGACTATGCCCCGACCAACCTGTTCGGCATCGCCGAGATCGAATTGCGCCGTGGCGCGGGCGGTTCGCCGCTGCGCGAGGGCTCGGTGCTCGATCTGACCGGCGCGAACGGCGACCGGGTCTACGACGCGACGATGAGCGCGATCCTGCGCAGCCTCTCGCAGGTCGGCATGACCGTGACCAGCCCGCAGATGGCGACCGTCATCTCCCAGCTGGCCGCCGACTTCAAGGCCTTCACTCCGCTGGTGCAGGCCCTGATCACCGTCTCCAAGACCATCGCCGACAACCAGGACGTGATGCCCTCGGAGCTGTTCGGCAAGCTCGGCCCAGCCTTCGACGGCGGCGGTCAGTTCGCGGGCGCCACCATGCACGTGATCGACCAGCTCAGCGAGATCCGGATCACCCAGGTCGACAAGGAGCGCTACGACATCGGCGTCGGGGTGATCGGCGGCGCCATCCTGCCCGCCCTCAGCACCACCTTGACCACCGCGGGCGGGCACTTCGCCGAGACCACCGACATGCTCGCCCCGATGCTGCTCGCGCTGGCGCAGATGTCGCCGAACCCGCGCCGGACCGGCGCCGACCTCACCGCCCTGCTGCAGAACC
The DNA here is from genome assembly GCF_042719755.1 of Nocardia sp. NPDC058519. Lineage (NCBI taxonomy): Bacteria > Bacillati > Actinomycetota > Actinomycetes > Mycobacteriales > Nocardiaceae > Nocardia > Nocardia sp. NPDC058519. Next base: position 49,241 of record NZ_JBHXNK010000039.1, read on the forward strand.
TGCGCGGCGCAATGCCCGACGGCCCGAACGGTCCTGTCCTCAACCTCGACGTCGAGCTCAGCGGTGTCCCCGGCATCGCGGTGCCGCTGCTCGGAAAGGCCGGTGGGCGATGAAGATTCGCGCAACCGCACTGCGCCTGGGCGTCTTCACCCTGGTGATGATCACCGTCCTCGGGTTCGTGTTCACCCTGATCAAACGTCCGGTCGACGGTGACACCAACGCCCACGACGCGCTGTTCACCGACGCCAACGGCCTCAAGGTCGGCAACGACGTGCGGATGTTCGGCGTGCAGGTGGGCAAGATCGAGAAGATCAGCCTCGAGGGCGACAAGGCCAAGGTCGCGATCACGGTCAAGACCGACACCCCGATCTACGACAACTCCAAGCTGGCCATCCGCTACCAGAACCTCACCGGCCAGCGCTACATCGACCTGCAGCAAGCGCCCAACCCGGGCAAGACGATCGCCGCGGGCGCCAGGATCGGCGCGAACATGACCGTCCCGTCCTTCGACGTGACGAGCCTGTTCAGCGGCCTGAAGCCGGTACTCGCCACGCTGTCGCCGGAAGCGATCAACCAGTTCACCGCGAGCATGCTCGCCGTCATCGAGGGCGACGGCACCGGCCTCGGCCCGGCGCTGTCCGCGATCGACCAGCTCGCGACCTATGCCGATGACCGCCAGCAGGTGATCGGCACACTGATCCGCAACCTGTCCGACATGGGCGACCGCCACGGTGGCCGGGTCGGGTACCTGCTGCCGCTGCTGGCCCGCCTCACCGACATCTTCGAGGCGATGCAGCGCAATATCGGCGGCGTCGCGCAGTTCGCGATGACCGCGCCCTCGGTGCTGGCACCGGTGGACCGGTTGCTCGCCTCGCTCGGCCTGGTCGAAGGCGGCGGCGCCGATGTCGACGCGATGATCCGCGGGCTGTTCCCGAATCCACAGGAAGCGGTCGAGGTATTCGGCAAGCTCCCCGGTCTGCTGGCCACCGTCGACGCCTCGCTCGCACGCGGCTTCGCCGACTTCACGCCGCACTGCAGCAATGGCGCGGCCGAGGTGCCCGCGCCGCTGCAGGTGCTGATCGCCGGACAGAAGGTCACCGTATGCAACCGCTGAAGAAGCTCACCGGGATGTTCGCCGGTGATCGCCCGATCCTCGATGACGCGGGCAAACGCGCACGGGAACTGCGGATGGGGATCATCGGCCTGAGCCTGGTCGTGCTGTTCATCATCGCCGCGGGCGTGGTCTACGTGGTGCCGCTGGGCAAGCACACCTACACCGCCGAGCTCAGCGAGGCGCAGTCGGTGCGCGAGGGCGACGACGTACGCCTGGCGGGCATCTCGGTCGGCAGCGTCACCTCCCTGGAGCTGAAGCCCGACAAGGTGCTCATGCGGTTCACCGTGAACAACGAGGTGTTCGTCGGCGACAAGACCTCGCTCGATGTCCGCATGCTCACCGTGGTCGGCGGCCACTACGTCGCGCTCTACCCGGCCGGCTCGGCACCACTGGGCGACAAGGCGATTCCCGCCGACCGAATCCGCTTGCCCTACAGCCTGATCGAGACCTTCCAGGATGCCACCGCGCCGCTGGCCGCCGTCGACGGCGATACCGTGCGCAACAACCTGGCCGCCGCGAATTCCGCGATCGCGACCTCGCCGGAGGCGCTGCGCACCACGCTTGACACCGTCGGCAAGTACGTCGACATGCTCGATCGGCAGCGCACCCAGGTGTCGAAGTCGATCGCGGTCGTCGACGAGTACGTCTCCATGTACGACGGCGCCAAGTCCGATCTGGGCAGGCTGATGGGCAACGTCAACCTGCTCGAAGACCTGCTGCTGAGCAAGAAGGCCGAACTGGCCGAAGCGGTGCGGTTGCTCACCTCGGTGGTGAATCGGCTGGCCGGCCTGGCTCCGAGCTGGGATTCCACCCTGGAACCGCAGGCGCAGGCGCTGGCCGACGCACTGCCGCGGCTCGGCGAGCTCGGCGGTCAGCTGGAGCCGGTGATCGGGACCGTCCATGCCCTGCAGACCAAGTTGTCGCAGCTGGCGACCCCCGAAGCCGGTGTCGTGGTCGACCAGTCCAGCGCCCGCGTGTGCGTGCCGCTGCCCGGGAAGGCGTGCTGATGCTGAAACGACTGCTCGGATCCCAGGCGTTCATGTCGATCGCCGGTGTCGCGGTGCTCGTCGCGCTGGTGACCGGCGGCTACTTCGTCGCTTTCGATCCGCTGAAGAAGACCGAATCCTATTGCGCGCTCATGCCCGACGCGATCGGCCTCTACCCGGGCAATCACGTCACCATGCGCGGCATGGACGTCGGCCAGGTGACCGCGGTGCGCAACGAGGGCGCCAAGGTGCGGGTCGAATTCGAGGTCGACGCCGAATTCCCGGTCTACTCCGATGCTTCCGCGACCACGGTCGCGTACTCGGTCGCGGCGGACCGCAATCTGGCGGTGCTCACCAGCGGCAAGGCCGCGCCCCCGCTGGCAGGTGGCTGCATCACCAAAACGCTGACCCCCAAGAGCATCACCGAAACCCTCACGGCGCTGGCGAGCCTGTCCGATCAGCTCTCCGGCGGTACCGCGGGGGAGCCGAGTGCCCTGTCCGACGGCTTGTCCTCGCTCAACCGTGCGACCGAGGGCACCGGCCCGACGGTCAACGAACTCATCCACAAGCTCGGTTCGGCGATGACCAAGCCCGATGCCGACATCGGCCATCTCGCAAGCCTTTTCGACGCGTTCGCCTCGGTGTCGAACCGGGTCGCCGCCAACTGGGGTGACCTGCAGACGATGCTGGTGCGCTTGGCTCCGCTGCTCAATATGGCCGCCGACGACCTGCTCATTCCGGCCACTTCGCTGTTCGACGGTCTCGGCGAAGTGCTGCCGATGCTCAACGACATCGCCATCATCCTCGGTGACCCGCTGATCGGCGCCCTCGACGACGCGGTCCCGTTGGTGAAGTTGTTGCGCGCCAACGTCGGATCCCTGAGCGAGATCGTCGCGAAGATGCCCGCGCTCGTCTCGGCCTTCCGTAGCGCCACCGATCCCGCGGGCGGCACCGCGATCACCTACGCGCCGCCGAAGGTCGCGCTGCCCGGCGGCGAGGCCGACCAGGTGTGCACCGCGGTGAACGCGCTGATTCCGGGGGAGTGCCCGGATCCGGCGCAGGGACTGGCCGATGTGAATCTCGTGCAGGTCGTGCTGGGAATGGCAGGTGCTCGATGAACGCCCGAAAGATGTTGCGGCACAGTGTTATAGCCCTCGTTGTCGCGGCCGGACTCGCGGTCGGCGGCTGTGGTTTCGACCCCGCGGAGGTGCCGGTACCCGGCTCGACCGTCAACGGGTCGACCTACCGCGTGCAGATCGAGTTCAGCAGCGCGCTGAACCTGCCCGCGAAGTCGAAGGTGATCGCCAACGGCGCCGAGATCGGCATCGTCGACGGCGTGCGGGTGGTCCAGCCCGCCGACGCGCCAGCGGGCCGCGGCGGGTACGTCATCGTCGAGGCCGACATCCTCGACACGGTGGCGTTGCCGACCGAGTCCATCGCCGAACTGCGCCAGGACACCATCCTCGGCGATATCCACCTCTCGCTCACCACCCCGAAGGACGGCTTCGGCGAGCTGTTGCGCGACGGCGGCACGATCCCGATCGAACGCACGAAACCGCCTGTGCAACTCGAGGACACGATGGCCACCATGGCCCTGTTCGTCCAGGGCGGGGCGATCGGTCAGCTGCAGGAGATGCTGGGCCGGATCAACTCGGTGATGCCACAGGATCCGAAGGAGACCGCGCGCATCTCGGCGGTGATGGGCGCCGACGCCGCCGATCTGGCCGCGAATCTGGACCAGGTCGACCTGCTGGTCAACGGGCTGGCCCGCAATGCGGCGATCTTGCACGACGACACCGAACAAGCACTGACCGACATCCTCACCCCCGGGGCCGTTGCCGCGCTGACGGGCACGCAGGACTCGATCGCCAAGACCATGAAGATCTTCGACGCACTCGGCCCGGTCGGTTCCTCGCTCACCTGGCTTGCCCCGATCGCGAGCTCCGGTGACGCCGCCGCGACCGCGTTCCTGCCGCTGGCCACCGGTGGCTCGGCAGACCTGCGCTCCTCGACCAACATGGCGCTACTCACCGCCCTGCTGCGCGAGAAGATCATTCCCTTCGCCGAGCGCGGACCGAAGGTGAACGTCACCGGTATCGAGGTGTCCGAAGAAGACCAGCTGGCGCAGATCGTCACCGCGCTGCGGATGATCGGAATGGTGCGATGAAGATCGGTGCACTGGCCTCCCTCGGCGGCATCGCCGCCATCACCGTGCTCGGCGCGAGCTACCTGACCTTCGGGGTGGTGCGCGTCGACCCGTTCGCCGACTACACCGCTGCGACGATCGAGATCGCGAATTCCGGTGGCCTCAGCATCGGTTCGCCGATCCTGCTCACCGGTATCGAGATCGGCGAGGTCACCGGTGTCGATACCTCGGCGAGCGGTCGCGTACAGGTCGGATTCCGGTTCGGCGCCGACCACAAGGTGCCGATGAGCAGCGTCGTCACCGTCGAGCACCTGTCCTCCCTTGGCGAGCCGTATGTGCAGTTCGTGCCGCGCGACGCCAACGGCCCCTATCTCACCGACGGGCAGCGACTGTCCGGGGAGAACGTGCGTACCCCGATGTCGATCCCCGAGGTCGCGCGACTGGTGACCAAGACCGTCGAGCAGCTCGATCCCGCGGTCGTCGGCTCCCTGGTCGACACGCTCGGCACGGCGATGGTCGGCACCGAGAACGTGGTCCCCGAGCTGGCGAGGGCGGGCGACCTGCTCGCCGCGGCGCTCATGAGCCGCGCCCCTGCCATCGGCGAACTACAGAACAACTTCGAATACGTGTCCGGCGACATCGGCTGGGCAGGGCCCGCCACCTCCGCGGCAGCGCCTGCGTTCATCCGCTTGAGTCAGGTGCTCGACCAGTTCGTCGAGGCGGTGGGTCGGGCAAGCGGCGGCGATCCGCAGGTATACCTGCGCGACGGCGGTCTGGTGCCGCTGCTCGAGCAGCTCACCGCCAAGCTGAACGAGCTCGGCCCCGAGCTCTCGGCCTTGCTGCCCGGGCTGCGCCCACTCACCGAATCGGTCACCGCGACCGCGCCGCAGCTCGACCTGAGCGCGCTGATCGCGCAGGCTCTGCACAACACCGACGCCGACGCGGTGAAGGTGCGGGTCGCGATCAAGTAAATATCTGGCAACCATCGTATATAGGTATCTGCCCTGGCCATTGGTTGTTCGGCCGAGCCGGGTGGCCCACGAGCAACCGTGCGGTAGCCTGCTGGACGGGGGACCTGGTCCGCGGAGGCGGTGCGATGGCAGAGAGCAGCGAGGGTCCCGAAACACGGACCGGCAGCAGTACTCGGATGATCGCGATCGCGGCGGTACTCGCCGCGATACTCGCGCTGGTGGTGGCGCTCGGTTTGGTACTGCGCGCCGACCAGGGTGACGACAACCCGTCGGTGAACCCGATGGGATCCGACGTCAACGGACCCCCGATCGCGGGAGCCGATCAGCAAGCCGCCGACGACGCCAAGGAATTCGCGCCACCGTGGCCCGCCCGCCGGATCGGCGGAAACTGCTCGGCCGGTGGCATCACCGCGCACTGGCGCGTCCACGACGACGGCAAGTGGCAATGCACGGTGACCACCCCCGATGTCCAGCCACCGGTACAGGCTCCCGCACCACCACCTCCGCCCCCACCTCCGCCGCCCGGACCCGAACCGGCCCCCGAGCCCGTGCCCGTCGAGGCACCTCCGCCGCCTGCCTTCGAGCCCCCGCCGCCGCCTCCGGTCTACGAGCCGCCCGCCTACGAGCCGCCGCCGCCCCCGCCTGTCGAACCGCCACCGGTCTTCGAACCCGAACCGGCCCCGGCGCCACCCCCACCGCCGCCACCACCCCCGGTTCTGCAACTCCCGTTCCCGCTCCCGCCGATTCTGCTCCCACCGGCGGCAGCCGTCCTTCCCTGATCCACCGCGCCTCGCTGTCGTGGGTGACTCCGCCTCGGCCGGTCTGGCGGCCGAGGCACCGTCGACGCGGGTGCGTCTAGTCCGCCGTTCGCGCCCCTGACCGGCGGCGGGTCGATCCCCGCCCACCGCCGACGTCGGTGAGACTGGTCAGCTATGGACCAGTTGGTGCTGACTCTGGTGATCCTGCTCGCGGCCGTGCTCGCCGAACCGCTCGGTGCGCGCATCGGTCTCGCGCCCTCGATCCTGATGACCCTGTTCGGCTGCCTGCTCGCCCTGATCCCGGCCGTGCCGAGCCTGCACATCCCGCCCGAGCTGATCCTGCCCCTGGTCCTGCCGCCGCTGCTCTACGCCGCCGCCCGCCGCACCTCGTGGCGGCAGTTCGCCGAGAACTGGCAGATCATCGCGTTGCGCGCGGTCGGCCTCGTCATCGCCACCGCGATCGCCGTCGCCGCGGTCTTCCACGCCTGGAGTCCGGGCACCGCCGTCGCCGCCGCCGTAGTACTCGGTGCCCTTGTCGCGCCGCCCGACCCGGTGGCGGCCACCTCGATGGCGGGCCGCCTCGGTTTGCCACGCCGACTGATCGTCACCCTGGGCGGCGAAGGTCTGTTCAACGACGTCACCGCGATCGTCATCTACACCGTCGGTATCCAGGTGGTCATGACCGGCCTGTTCAGTCCATGGCACGCGCTCGCCGACTTCGCGATCGCCGCGGTGGTCGGACTCGTCGTCGGGCTGGTGCTCGGCTGGCTCGGCAGCACACTCACCAAGCACCTCGACACCGCCACCGGCCAAGTCGCCCTGAGCCTGCTGCTGCCCTTCGCCGCGTACGGCATCGCCGAGCACTGGGAGGGTTCGGCGGTGCTCGCCGTGCTGGTCTGCGCGCTGTATCTCACTGATGCCGTGACCGAAATCGGCGACCGTGACTATCGCCTGGTCGCCGATTCGTTCTGGGACATCACCGAAATGCTCATCACCGGTTTCGCTTTCGCCCTGATCGGCCTGGAACTGCGGGTGGTCATCGAAACCACCGGACACAATTGGCCGGGGCTGGCCGGGGTCACCGTCGCGGTGATCGCGGTCGTCGTCGGATTACGCCTGGCCTGGCTGATGGCCACCTGGGCGATCAGCAGCAAACTGCCCTACACCGACGAACCGTTCACCTGGCGCGAGGTGATCGTCACCTGGTGGGCCGGAATGCGCGGCGTCGCGACGGTGGCGCTGGCGCTGGCCGTGCCGTTCACCCTCGACACCGGCGCCGACTTCCCGGCCCGCTCGGAAATCCTGTTCATCGCGTTCGCGGTCGTGCTGTTCACCCTGCTCGTCCAGGGTCCGACGCTCCCGCTGGTGGTGCGACTCACCGGGGTGCACGCCGACACCAGGCAGGAACGCGCCGTCGAACAGGCACTCTGGACCAGGGTCGTGAACGCCGAACTCACCGAACTGAAGGCGATCGCCGCCCGCGACAATCTCCCCGAGGACGTCTACGAGGACCTCAAGGCGCTCTTGCGCCGACTGTCCGCGAAAGCCGATCCCGAAGCGGCCGACGCCGACGCCAAGGCGGCTCTGGACAAGGAACGAAAACTCGCTTCCCAGATGCGCGCGGTCCGCGCCGCCGTCACCGAAGCGGGCCGCCGCGAGGCCCAAGCCGCCCGCCGCGAACCCGGCATGCCCCCGGATGTAGTCGATCGGGTCACCCGGCGCCTCGACCTCGGCCCGACGCACTGATCAGGCCGATGGATCGATGCGTGGCGGTTCAGCCGGTCATGGAATCGGTGAGCGCGCCGATCCCGTAGGTGATCGCCATCGCCAGCGCCCCACCGACGACCACGCGCAGCACCGCGCGTCCGCGTTTGCTGCCGCCGAGGCGCGCGCTCACCGAGCCGGTGATCGCGAGGGCGATCAGCACCGCGGCGAAGGTCACCGGCACCCGCCATTCGGTGGGCGGCAACACGATCGCCAGCAAGGGCAGCAGCGCACCGCAGGTGAACGAGACGGCCGAGGAGATCGCGGCCGCCCACGGGTTGGTGAGCGAGCGCGGGTCGATACCGAGTTCGGCCTCGGCGTGCGCGGTGAACGCGTCGTGGGCGGTGAGCTCGGCGGCCACCGTGCGCGCGGTGGCCGGGCTGAGCCCCTTCTTCTCGTAGATCCCCGCCAGTTCGGCCAGTTCGTAATCGGGTTCGTCGGCCAGTTCGCGGCGTTCCTCGGCCAGCAGCGCCTTCTCCGAATCCCGCTGGGTGCTCACCGACACGTATTCGCCCGCGGCCATCGAGATCGCACCCGCGACGAGTCCCGCGATACCCGCGGTGAGGATCGTCTGGGCATCGTTCGTGGTCGCGGCGACACCGACGACCAGCCCGGCGGTGGACACGATGCCGTCGTTCGCGCCGAGCACCCCGGCGCGCAGCCAGTTCAACCGCGTCGCGAGGCCCTCGGCATGGGGTTCGTGGGGATGGCTTGTCGATGACGAGTCCGGCACCGGCCAAGCCTAATCGGGCGCTGCGCGATCAGTGGTTCACCGACGGCGCGTCCGGTACCGGAGTGGCCGGTAGCCCGGCGCGCAGCGTGTCGGACAGGCGCACCGCGAGCGCGATCACGGTCAGCGTCGGATTGACGTGCCCGTTCGTCGGAAACACCGAACTACCCGCGATGTAGAGGTTGTCCACCCCGTGCACGCGGCAGTGCTGGTCCACGACCCCGCGCCGCGGATCGGCCGACATCCGGGTGGTGCCACTGGGATGCGCCCAGTCGGTGAGCGGCAGGGGATCGGTGCTGCCGGGCAGCGCCGAGGGAACGACCTGCGGCGCCGGTAACCCGAGCCGGGCGAACTCGCCGACGAGCAACGCCGTAGCCCGCCGCACCGTCCGGTCCTCCTGCTCGCCGATCCGCCAATCCACCTGCGGCAGTGGCATTCCCACCGGATCGGTCCGCGTCGAGAGCCGCACCCGGCTGTCGGCGTCCGGAGTCTGCTCCACCATCGCCCGCACCTCGACACCGGCCAGCCGATGCGGTATCCCGACGCCGTCGACCAACCTGCGTCGCGCACCGTCGAGCAGAAGTCCGGTGTCGGACATCATGATTCGCACGTCCTGCCACCGCGCCCGCCCGCGCAACACCCGCTTCACCGACTCCCACGGATCGTCGGCGGCGGTGACCTCCTGCAACCACAGCGCACAGTTCACCAGCGACTCGCGCCGTTGCAGCGCGGGCGACAAGGCCATCCCGTGCAGAAAAGTGTGCCTACCCCGCGCGCTCTTGACCACGTACCTGCCGAACCGGTCCAGCGCAGCCCCGGCCTCGGCGGGACGCAGCGTCGCGACCACCCCGCAGCGATGATCCATCAGATACCGCCCGACCTGGTCGTACCGATTCCCGATCCCACCGGCGACGGTGCGCCGCGAGGCAAGCAGCAGCCGTGGCGTGGCGATCCCACCCGCGGCCAGCACGAACACCCGCGCCTCGACGGTGCGCACGCGCCCACCCGCACCGGTCACCTCGACCGAATTCACATGCGCGCCGGTGGCATCGGTGTCGATATGGGTGACCGTCGCGTTCACCAGCACCCGCGCGGTCGGCGCGACGATGTCACGCACGTGTGGACCCCACCGTTTGCAGTCGAACCGGTTGGCCGGGTCGCGGCTGACCTGCCAGAAGTAGGGGCGCAGCGAGGCGGTGTCGAGCGCGTCAGCGGGTGCTCGGCGCCCGGACAGCGGCCAGAACTCGTCCTCGGTGAAGCCGGTGCCGTGCCCGAGCCCAGCATGCGCGGCGGCACGGTCGGCGTAGGGCCGCAGTGCGCCCGCGTCGATCGGCCAGCCCGACCGCGTGACCCATGGCCGATTGGCGAAGTCGAGGTCGTCGAGCACACCGCAGCGTCCGGCCCAGGTGTGTGAGCTCCCGCCGAGCACCCGGTTTCCCGCGATCCGGTGTTGCTCCGCGCGGGGTGCGCCGATGCTCTCGATCGCGGCGAATGCCGTTTCATCCGCGGTGATCTCGTGACCACCACTCTCCAGCACCAGTACTCGCAGTCCGGCGGCGGCGAGTTCGGTGGCCACCGTCAGGCCGGCGGGGCCCGACCCGATGACGCAGATCTGGGTGCGCAGCGCGTCGTCTCCGACAGTGCGCAGATCCTCCACAAGCATCGGCGGTCCTCTCACCAGCGCTGCCCCCGCAGCGCTATCTCACTGTAAGAGCCGGGCTACCCGGTGTCAGTCGGTCTCGCAATGCTGATTGACGAAAGCTCTGATGTATCCGGCGGATTGGCGCACATACATCCACGACCAGAACTCCAGCCCGGAGTCCGACGGGCTGGCGACCATGGTGATCTCGCCGTCGTAGCACTTCTCGACGATGTATCTGGCGCGCGACACATGCGGGGTGAACGTGACCACGATGATGTGGCGCCACCCGTAGATCTTTGCGCGCCGCACGATTTCGCGTGCCTCACCGTCGGTGGTCCACGGGTCGGGCACGAAACACGAGACCCGGAAGGCGAATCGGCCGCCGCAGTACTTGTCCATCACCGGATCGTCGGCTCCGGTGGACTGCGCGATCAGCACCTCGGGGGCAAGGCCGCGCTCGGCGAGTTCGATGCCGAGGTCGAACCGTTCGTAGGCGGTGCCGCCGAGCACCACGATCACGTCAGCGGGCCGTAACGGGTCGATCTGGGGGTGCACGAAGACCGGCCATCCAGCGAACGCGGCAGCAAGCACGGTGACCAGTGCGCCGACGAGCAACCATCCCGCACGCCGAAAGATCGACACGGCACCGACGATACCGAAATCTCGACGGGGGCCGCCGTCGTGCGATCGACCGGGACACACTCTTCTGCCGCGGTCCTACGCCAGGCACACTGGAGCCCATGACCGACTCCGCCGTTGCCCCCGAACACCTCGACGTCGTCATCGTCGGCGCCGGGTTGTCCGGCATCGGGGCCGCTTACCGGCTACAGACCGAGCACCCGCACCGCAGCTACGCCATCCTCGAGGCGCGCGCCGACCTCGGCGGCACCTGGGACCTTTTCCGCTACCCGGGCATCCGCTCGGATTCGGACATGTTCACCCTCGGCTACCCGTTCAAGCCGTGGCGGGCGGCTCGTTCCATCGCCGATGGCGCCGCGATCCTGGATTACATCCGCGAGACCGCGCAGGAGAACGGCATCGACCGCCGCGTCCGCTTCGGTTCCCGGGTGATCGGCGCGGATTGGTCATCGGCGCAGGCCCGCTGGCAGCTCACCATCGCCCACGAGGGCCCCGACGGCCCCGAACTGAGCACCCTGACCTGCGGTTTCCTCTACACCTGCGCGGGCTACTACGACTACCAGCAGCCGCACGCCCCCGAGTTCGCCGGCCAGGAAGACTTCGCGGGCACCGTGGTGCACCCGCAGTTCTGGCCCGCCGACCTCGACACCCGCGACAAGCGGATCGTCGTGATCGGCAGCGGCGCCACGGCCGTCACCCTGGTGCCCAACCTCGCCGCCGACGCCGCGCACGTCACCATGCTGCAGCGCAGCCCCACCTGGATCAGCCCCGTTCCCGGCCGCGACAAGCAGGCCGACAAGATCCGCAAACTGCTCCCTGCCGGTCTCGCTCACCGGCTGATCCGGACCAAGAACATCCTGTTCAACATCGGTTTCTACCAGTTCTGCCGCCGTCGCCCCGCCGCCGCGCGCAAACTGCTCACCGACCTCACCACGCGCATCCTCAAAGACGACAAGCTTGTCGCCGAGCACTTCACGCCCGACTACGACCCGTGGGACCAGCGCCTGTGCGCAGCCCCCGACGCCGACTTCTTCAAGGCGATGAAAAAGGGCAAAGCCTCGGTGGTCACCGACCGCATCGACGCTTTCGTCCCGGCGGGAATCCGCCTGGTATCGGGGCAGACGCTGCCCGCCGACATCGTGGTCACCGCCACGGGCCTTCGCCTGCTGGCCTTCGGCGGCATCGCACCCTCGGTCGACGGCACCCCCGTGCCCTTGGCCGACCAGTTCGTCTGGCAGGGCGCCATGCTCACCGGCCTGCCCAACTTCGCCATCTGCGTCGGCTACACCAACGCGTCATGGACGCTGCGCGCCGACCTCACCTCCCGGCTGGTCTGCAAAGTCCTCACCCACCTCGACCGCACCGGCAGCGCGGCGGTCGTCCCCGAACCCAAGGGCGCGCTCGCCGAACGCCCACTGCTCGACCTGAACGCGGGCTATGTCCTGCGCTCCATCGCCGCGTTCCCCCGCCAGGGTGACCGTCATCCATGGCAGGTCAGGCAGAACTACCTGCTCGACGCGCTGATCACCCTGCGTACCGACCTCGGCAAAACACTGCGGCCGGTGTCGCGCCGGGTAGGAGAGTTCACCCGCAACGGGTGAGGCGCGCGGCTCGCCGGGTTCCTACCGTTGTCGTGTGCCGTGGTGGCACGTGGCGTTGACCTCACGGGAAGGCCCAGCGATGACAGACACGAATCAGCACCACCTGCGCGACGGAATCGCGGCAGGAACCTCCATCGGCGCTGGCATCCTGCTGGCGGTAGGCGGTGTCCTGCAGATTCTCCAGGGAATCTCCGCGGTCGCCAAAGACGATCTCATCGTCGTCGGACCGGAGTACTCCTACCAGTTCGACCTCACCAGCTGGGGCTGGTGGCACATCATTCTCGGCGCGCTCGCGGTGATCATCGCGATCGGCCTGCTGGCCGGCCAGACCTGGGGCCGGATATCGGCAATGGTGATCGCCGCTCTGTCGATCATCGCCAATTTCCTGTGGCTGCCCTACTACCCGTGGTGGTCGATCCTGATCATCGCCGTCGACATCGTAGTGATCTGGGCAGTGGCCACCTGGCGGCCGAACGTCTGAGCTGTCCTGATCCATCCGGCAACGCCGCCCCGGTCATCGGGGCGGCGTTGTTCGTCTTTCGGTAGCCGGTTCAGGAGTCGAGCATGTGGACGAGATGCAGCGAGAGCCGCTCGCCCAACACCGCGAGCTCGGCCTTCTGCGGATCGTCGAGTCCGTCGAGTACCAGCGTGCGTACCGCGACGAGATAGTCCGGCATCGCCGCAAGCACCTTGGCCTGCCCGCTCTCGGTGAGTACCGCGTCGATCCCGCGCCCCGTTTCCGCCGCCTCGCGTCGCGCCCACCCCACCCGTTCCAGCTTCGAAACCACGTGGGAGAGCCGGGAAATGGACCCGTGCCCACGCACCGCGAGCATGCTCAACCGCATCCGGTGCTCCGGGGCATCGTGGAGCAAGTCCATGACCCGGTACTCGAAATGGGTCATCCCGAACTCGCGCTGTAGTCGTGCGTCGAGTGCGCTCGGTAGGTGCATAGAGAGGGTGACCACCGCGCTCCAAGCGCGACGCTCGACCGAGTCGAGATACTCCGTCACCTCGGCCTACCTTCCACCCGTTCGATAGCCGAAGAATTGCTGAATGTCGGCAAACTGTATATCGGGGGGTGGGTCCTGTCTACGGTTGTCGCATCATGTCGCCAGGTAGAGCCCGCGTTGTGGATCGACGCGGATCTGGTTTCGGCGATCGGTTGCCAATGAGTCGCCGTCATCGCTCGTGAAGTGTGACGACGAGCGCGGGACTCGAACCCGCAGTAGTGTGGTGATCGTGACCTGGGGAAACGCTGGATTTACCAGGCGATTTGACTTCGTGTTGGTCGACACGTAACTTTATTCGAGTCAGAGCGACACGGACACCGACTCAGCCGCCCAGCGGCCGGGACACGAGGTAGGACGTTGAGCGCCTGACTGATCATGTGTTCAGGGCAACATGCTCCGGGATTTGCTTCCGAGGTTGGTCTTGAGCTAAAGTACGAACCCTTGCCTCACCGAAACCCCTACCAGATGTTGTGGGTAGAAGTGTGTGCGTGTGTTCTTTGAGAACTCAATAGTGTGTCGATGAATGTCAGTGCCAATAATTATTATTGGTTCCAACCTTCGCGTACCCCCCGGTCGTG
>NZ_JBHXNK010000040.1:0-62136 GCF_042719755.1 Nocardia sp. NPDC058519
CGGACACAACGATCTCAACAGCAGAAGGCCCACGATTCGACACGCAAACAGGCTAACAATTTATCTGGCTTATTTCAGGCGTGACACACTAGTCGCCCGCCGGACCGAACCCGTTCGATCCGGCGTGACGATCAGAAGGGTTCGGCGTGGGCGCGGCGAACCACTTCGCGGGCCAATTGGCCGTGCAGGGCGTCGACCGGGCGACCGGGGAGGGTGGGGTCGTCGGTGTAGAGCCAGCCGAGGATGTCCTCGTCGGTGTACTTGGCGTCACGCATGACGGTGATCACGCCGGGAAGCATGCGGACGATCTCGTCCTCATCGTCGAAGAAGCGAGACGGAATGCCTGCGATGCCGTCGCGGCGGATCGCGAGGACCTGGTGGTCACGCAGCAGTTGGTGCACCGAGGTGACCGGGACGCCGAGAATATCGGCCGCCTCCGGCAGCGAGACGATGGTTTCGGTGTCGGGCAGCACGTCGTTGCTGCAGGGGAAGGCACTCACCCGCACAACGGTAGTACGTGTCAGCGCGCACGCATCGTCTGGCATGCCGACACCACCCGGTTACCATCGTGGTGGCCGCACACGGCGGCCGGTTGAATGCCGGAGGACATCACTTGATCGGCCAGATGCTGGAAGGGCGCTATCGCATCGATGCGCCGATCGCTCGCGGCGGGATGTCGATGGTCTTCCGTGGGACCGACACCCGGCTCGATCGCCCCGTGGCGATCAAGGTGATGGACCCGAAGTTCGCCGGCGACCCGCAGTTTCTCAGCCGTTTCGAGTTCGAGGCGCGGGCAGTGGCCAAACTCAAGCATCCCTCGCTGGTCGCGGTGTACGACCAGGGCGTCGACGGCGAATACCCGTTCCTGATCATGGAACTTGTCGAGGGCGGCACGCTGCGTGAGCTGCTGCGCGAACGCGGGCCGATGCCGCCGCACGCCGTGCGCGCCGTGGCCGAACCGGTGCTGCGCGCGATCGGCACCGCCCACGACGCCGGGCTGGTGCACCGCGACGTGAAGCCCGAGAACGTGCTGATCTCCGACGCGGGTGAGGTGAAGATCGCCGACTTCGGCCTGGTCCGCGCCGTGGCCGCGGCCAATACCACCTCCGCGAGTGTGATCCTGGGTACGGCCGCCTACCTCTCCCCCGAGCAGGTCACCACCGGCACCGCCGACGCCCGCAGTGACGTGTACTCCTTCGGCGTCCTGATCTTCGAGCTGCTCACCGGGCGGGTGCCGTTCACCGGCGACAACTCGCTGTCGGTGGCGTATCAGCGGGTCGAGAACGACGTGCCCGCGCCGAGCAATTTCATCGGTGGCGTGCCGCCCGAATTCGACGCGCTGGTCGCCAAGGCCACCTCCCGTGACCCCGCGCAGCGTTTCGCCGACGCCAACGAGATGGCGGCGAAACTGCAGACGATCGCGATGGAACTGAACCTGCCGCCGTACCGGGTGCCCGCACCACGGGATTCGGCCGAACATCTCAGTGAGAGCTATCAGACCGGCGCCGCGCATCATCCCGGCGAGCGCCCGGCGACCCCACATCATGTCGCCGCACACCATTCCCCAGCACCCGAACCGCACCACACCAGGGTGGTGACCGCACAGCGCCCACGGCAGGAGGAATACTCCCCCGCACCGGCGGCGAGCGCGTTCGGCAACGGCGACAATCATTCTCGCCGAACAGGTCTGGTGTGGGTGGGCATCGTCACCGTGCTGACCCTGCTGGTCGGCATCGGCGGCTGGTGGCTCGGCGTCGGCCGCTACTCCTCGGTGCCGCCGATCGCGGGCATGGACTCCGAGCGGGCCGTCGCGGTCCTGCACGAAGCCGGTTTCGAGACGGCGTTGCGGCAGAAGGCCTCCGACACGATCCCGGTGGGCGGGGTCGTCGGCACCGATCCGTCGGCCGGTTCGCGGGTGACCAAGAGTTCCACGATCGCGGTGCTGATCTCCAACGGCAAACCACGAGTGCCCGATGTCAAGCCCGGCGACCAGCTCAGCGCGACCAATCAGGCGATCCGCGATGCGGGCCTGCAGCCGATCGACAGTGGTGAGGCGGCGAGTACCGCGCCGAAGGGTTCGGTGGCGAAGGTGGAGCCCGCGCCGGGCACGATCCTGCCGATGGGCGCGCAGGTGAAGGTGTACCGCAGCAAGGGATCTCAGCCGGTCAATGTGCCCGATGTGCGCGGGAAGACCGCCGAGGAGGCAGCAAGTGCGCTGACCACCGCGGGCCTGGTCGTGCGCGAGACGCGGGTGCAGTTCGACAAGAACGTCGAGGGCGACAAGGCGATCGCCACCGAACCCGCCGTCGGCACCACCCTGCAATCGGGCGACACCGTGACGCTGATCGTTTCGAACGCGGTGAAGGTGCCCAATGTGATGGGTCAAAGCGTCGGCAATGCCCGCTCCAAGCTGCAACAGCTCGGCCTGCGGGTGGAGGTCAAGTCCCTCACCGACTCCGACGGTTCCCTGGTCATCGGCCAGGTGCCCGGCATCAACTCCAACGTGGAGGCGGGCAGCGTCGTGACGCTCACCGCCCTGCCTTGAAGGGGTAAGGATCCCGAGAAGGAGAAGCCCGGTCGCGGTCCTCGCTGACCGCCCCTGGCTCGTCAACCGCGCACGACCCGACCTCGAGGAGGGTCCGCCGCGCAGCGGCGGTTCGCGGCCGTCCCGCTGTTCAGGTGCCGTTGCGTAGGCGACGAAGGAGCAAGCAACGGTGCCTGAACAGCGGGACCGGCGGGGCCGCGAACTCGAGCGCGCCAGCGCTCCAAAAACTCAGCGCAGCATCTCTGCGACCAGGAACGACAGTTCCAGCGACTGCTGGGTGTTCAGGCGCGGGTCGCAGGCGGTTTCGTAGCGGCCGCCGAGGTCGAGGTCGGAGATGTCCTGGGCGCCGCCCAGGCACTCGGTGACGTTCTCGCCGGTCAGCTCGATGTGCAGGCCGCCGGGGTGGGTGCCGAGGGCGTGGTGGACCTCGAAGAAGCCCTGGACCTCATCGACGATGCGGTCGAAGTGGCGGGTCTTGAAACCGGTGGACGACTCGTGGGTGTTGCCGTGCATGGGGTCGCACTGCCAGATGACCTGGTGGCCGGTGGCCTGCACCTTCTCGATAATCGGGGGCAGCACATCGCGCACCTTGCCGTTGCCCATGCGGGCGACCAGGGTGAGCCTGCCCGGCTCGTTGTTCGGGTCGAGCCGCTCGACGTATTCCACGGCCAGCTCCGGCGTGGTGGTCGGCCCGATCTTGAGGCCGATCGGGTTCGCGAGCAGTTCGGCCAGCGCGATGTGGGCGCCGTCGAGCTGACGGGTGCGCTCACCGATCCACAAGAAGTGCGCGGACAGGTCGTAGAGCAGCGGTTCGCCCGTTTCGGACTCGCTCAGCCGCAGCATGGCGCGCTCGTAGTCGAGGACCAGCGCCTCGTGCGAGGCGTAGATGCGCGCGGTCTTCAGGCTCGGGTCGTTGACCTGACAGGCGGCCATGAAGCGCAGGCCGCGGTCGATCTCCTCGGCGAGGGTCTCGTAGCGCGCGCCCGCGGGCGACTGGGCGACGAAATCGCGGTTCCAGTCGTGCAGGCGGTGCAGGTCGGCGGTGCCCGCGCTGGTGAGGGCGCGGACCAGGTTCATCGCGGCGCTGGCATTGGCGTAGGCGCGGACGAGGCGCGACGGGTCGTGGCGGCGCAATGCCTCGTCGGCGACGAGCGAGTTCACCATGTCGCCACGGTAGGACTTCAGGCCGAGCGCGTCGGTGTCGGACGAGCGCGGCTTGGCGTACTGGCCCGCGATCCGCGCCACCTTCACCACCGGCAGACTCGCGCCGTAGGTGAGCACGACGGCCATCTGCAGGAGTGTGCGGATATTGCCGCGGATGTGGGGTTCGGTGTTGTCGGCGAAGGTCTCCGCGCAGTCGCCGCCCTGCATGAGGAACGCCTCACCGCGCGCGACGGCGGCCAGCTGCGCCTTGAGGTCCTCCACTTCGGCGGGCAGGCAGATCGGTGGCACGCTCTCGAGCACGGTGCGCATGGCGGCGGCCTCGTCGGCGTCCCACGACGGCTGCTGCAGGGCGGGCCTGGCCAGCGCGGCGTCGAGGCGACCGCGCAACTCGGCGGGCAACGGCGGCAGTTCCGGCAGGCGGTCAATGGGTACGTCGACGGTCCAGGTCACCAGATCAGAATACGGACCCGCTCTGGCGGGGCCTACCCCCGGGCCGCTCCGTCCGGCCGTGTCAGCGCTTCCTCACACCGGGCAAACGGGCAGGTTGGTGGACTGGCATGCGGTCACGACACCGCGACCACACGATCAGAAGGGTCTACCGAAGATGAAGACGAACCTGCCCGAACGCACGACTGTCCGCACCGCGCTGGTGATCGGCCTCGCCGCACTCGCCACTATGGGCACCATCGGTATGGCGGCCGCCGCACCGGCCGACCGGACGCATCCGATGCTCGACACCACCTGTTCGCTGGAACAGATCGAGGCCGCCGCACTCGCCCACGCCCCCGACCTCGCCGCGAAGCTGGCACAGCACCCCGAGCATCGGGCGAAACTCGCCGAACTGCTGTCGAAGACGCCCGAGGAGCGGCGCATCGCCGTCCAGCAGCGACAGGGCGCGCACGCTGGACACCGCACCGGCGAGCACGCCGGGCAGCATGCCGGGATGCGCGAGGTGTTCGAGGTGTGCGGCAACTACTGATCACCCGAGGCCGGTGTTCGGGGTTCCGGCGGCGGGCAGTGTCACCGTGACGATCAGCCCGCCGGCGGGATCGGCGGCCGCGCGCACGGAGCCACCGTGCGCGTGCGCCACCGACCGGACGATCGAGAGCCCGAGCCCGGCGCCCCGGCGCGCGCCGGGCTCGTCGGCTCGGCGGGTGATCGCGGCCGCGCGGCGGAACGGCTCGAACAAGCCGTCGAGTTCGAACACCGGCACCACCGGCCCGGTGTTCGAGACCACCAGCCGAACAGATTCCTCCGCACTCTCGCAGCGGATGCGCACCAGGCCGCCGGACACGTTGTAGCGCACCGCGTTGTCGACGAGATTGTGTACCAGCCGCTCCAGCAGGATCGGGTCGCCGTCGACCGGGGCAGCGGCGAGCGAACACTCCACCGTGACTCCGGCATCAGCGGCCTCACCGGCGCTCGACCCAGCCACATGGCGTGCGAGATCGGCGAGATCGCATCGCCGGTGTTCGGTGAGCAGCTGCTCGCTCGAAACCAGCAGCAGCAATCCCTCGATGAGGCGTTCGTGCCGTCCGTTGACCTCGAGCAGGGTCTCACCGAGCTGGCGCAGCGACGCGGGCGGATCGGGCCGATCCAACGCCACCTCGATCAAGGTGCGGTTGATCGCCAGCGGCGTGCGCAGTTCGTGGGAGGCATTGGCGACGAAGCGACGCTGGCCGTCGAACGCGCGATCGAGCCGCTCGAGCATCGCGTCGAAAGTGTCGGCGAGGTCTTTGATCTCGTCGGGTGGCCCTTCCAGCGCGATCCGTTCGTGCAAGCTGCGGTCGGCGACCCGGCGCGCCGTCGCGGTGACCCGCTGCAGCGGCGCCAGTGCGCGCCCGGCGAGCAGCCAGCCGAAACCCGCCGCCGCGATCCCGACCACAACGAGCGCGGTCAACGACGAGAGCAGCATCGCCCGCAGGACTTCGCGACGCTCCTGTTCGGCCTGCGCGACGATGGCCTCGGCCAACCGGTCGGCAGCCGGTGCCCGGTCACCCAGCGCCAGATGCTTGCTGATGATCATGTGGGTGGCCGCCATGGGCCGCTGCTCCAGCCATTGCTCGAGCGAGAAGTACATCAGCCCGATCAGCACCGCACCGGCCACGAAGAACGATCCCGCGTACAGCAGCGTCAACCGCACACGGATGGTCGAGCGCGAGTTGCTCATCGGATCCGGTAGCCGATGCCCGGCTCGGTCTCGATCAACGCCGGTTCTCCGAGTTTGCGTCGCAGCATCATGATCGCGTACCGCACCACCCCGGTGAACGGGTCGATGTTCTCGTCCCATGCCTTCTCCAACAGCTGTTCGGTCGACACCACGCCCCCATCCGCGCGCATGAGCTCACCCAGCACCGCGAACTCCTTGCGCGACAGGGCGATCGGCACACCATCGCGGGTGAGCGCGCATCGGTGCACGTCGAGACGCAGGCCGGCACGCGTGAGGATCGGCGGTGTCGCCGGCCTGGCCCGGCGCCCGAGCGCCTGCACCCGCGCGACCAGCTCGGCGAAGGCGAACGGTTTGGTCAGATAATCGTCGGCACCCAGCCCGAGCCCGGCGACCCGCTCGCGAATCGCGGTCGCCGCGGTCAGCATCAGCACCCGGCTGTGCACTTCGTGCTCGATCATCCAGCGGCACACCTCGTCGCCGGAGGCACCGGGCAGGTCGCGGTCGAGGACGACGACGTCGTAGTCGTTCACCGGCACTCTCTCCAAGGCGGCGTCACCGTCGTAGACGACGTCCACCGCCATCGCGTAGCGACGCAATCCCGTGCCGATCGCGTCGGCCAGCACTATCTCGTCTTCCACCACCAGCACCCGCACCCGGGTCATCCTGCCCGGCGAAGCTGTTGGTTCGCTGTGAGGGCGAATATTCGCGGTACCCGGACCCGTGCGTCCGGCAGGCCGACCGCCGACATAGGGTTTCGATCAGACGGCACGGCACCCCACCAGCACGAAGAGGCGATCTCCCTGCGATATTTCTACGATTCGGAATTCATCGAAGACGGCACGACGATCGACCTGGTCTCGATCGGCGTCGTCTGCGAGGACGGGCGCGAATACTATGCGGTCTCCACCGAATTCGATGCGGGCAGAGCGGGACCGTGGGTCCGCAAGCATGTGCTGCCGAAGCTACCGCCCGCTGGGTCCCCGCTGTATCGCACCAGGGAACAGATCCGCGACGACCTGTTCAAGTTCTTCCTGCCACGGCCCAGCGTGCAGCCGGAGCTGTGGGCCTGGGTGGGCGCCTACGACCATGTGGCGCTGTGCCAGCTGTGGGGTGACATGACCGCGCTGCCCAAGGGCATGCCGCGCTACACCAACGAGCTACGCCAGCACTGGGCTGTCAACGGCAGCCCCGCCCTGCCGCCCATCCCCGACGACGCGCACGACGCCCTCGCCGACGCCCGCCACAACCTGGCCAAATTCGAGGCCATCGAGACCTACCGGCGCACCCCGCGCCTGTAGCACCACAACAGCGAAGGCCCCGAGTCGAATTCGACTCGGGGCCTTCGTGCTTCGCGCTGTCGGGTCAGTGCCCGAACGGCTCGCTGCTGTTGGCGATCGCCTGCTGCTCGGCGAGAACGGTGAGCATCCGGTGCTCCTCGTTCTCCTCGATCTCGGCCCACGACTCGCCCTCGGCCTTGGGATCGGCCTTGAGGAAGCTGCCGATGCCCGGCTTGCCCGCCGAACCCAGCTTGTTCATCTTCTTGGGCACCGGGGCGCCCTGGTATTCCAGCGGGATGGCGTGGCCGTGTGCGTCGACCCCACCCAGTGGCTGGTGGATCTCGATGTACTCGCCGTGCGGCAGCCGCTTGATCACACCGGTTTCGATGCCGTGCTCGAGCACCGCCCGGTCACTGCGCTGCAGACCGATGCAGAACCGGTAGGTCACGAAGTACGCGATCGGCGGCAGCAACAGCACGCCGATCCGACCGATCCAGGTGGTCGCGTTCAGCGAGATGTCGAACTTCAGCGCGATGATGTCGTTGACACACGACAGCGTGAGCACCACGTAGAACGCGATGGACATGGCGCCGATCGCGGTACGCACCGGCACGTCGCGCGGACGCTGGAGCAGGTTGTGATGCGCCGTGTGATCGTTGGTGAGGCGCTTCTCGATCCACGGGTAGGCGATCAGCAGCGTGAACACCAGACCCATGACGAGCGCGACCCAGAACACCGCCGGGATGGTGTAGTTGCCGATGTAGATCTCCCACGGCGGCATCAGACGCGCCATGCCGTCGGTCCACATCATGTAGAAGTCGGGCTGTGAACCCGCCGACACCTGGGACGGGTTGTACGGACCGAGGTTCCAGATCGGGTTGATCTGCAGGACACCGCCCATGATGCCGACGATGCCGAGGGTGAACGCGAAGAACGCGCCCTGGTCGGCGGCGAACACCGGGATGATGCGCGCGCCGACCACGTTGTGCTCGGTGCGGGCCGGTCCGGGGAACTGGGTGTGCTTCTGGTACCAGACCAGCGCCACGTGCGCGCCGATCAGCGCCAGGATGATGCCGGGCAGCAGCAGCACGTGCGCGATGTAGAGGCGCGGGATGATGATGTCGCCGGGGAAGTCGCCGCCGAACATCAGCCAGTGCATCCAGGTACCCATGATCGGGATACCGATGGTGATGCCCGAGAACGCGGCACGCAGGCCGGTACCGGAGAGCAGATCGTCGGGCAGCGAGTAGCCGAAGAAGCCTTCGAACATCGCCAGGATCAGCAGCAGCGAGCCGATCACCCAGTTCGCCTCACGCGGCTTGCGGAACGCGCCGGTGAAGAAGATGCGGAACAGGTGGATGATGATCGACGCCGCGAACAGCAGGGCCGCCCAGTGGTGGATCTGCCGGACGAACAGACCGCCGCGCACCTCGAAGGAGATGTTGAGCGCGGTCTCGTACGCCCGCGACATACCGACACCGCGCAGCGGCTGGTAGGCGCCGTCGTAGACCACGTGGGTCATCGACGGGTCGAAGAACAGCGTCAGGTACACACCCGACAGCAGCAGGATGATGAACGCGTAGAGCGCGATCTCACCCAGCAGGAACGACCAGTGGGTCGGGAAGACCTTGTTGATCGAGCGTTTCACGAACGCGGCGGCGCGATACCGCTCGTCCAGCTCGTTTACCTGGCTCATGAACGACGCTCCCAGAAGGCCGGGCCGAGCGGCTCGATGAAGTCGCCCGCGGCGACCAGGAAGCCCTCGGAGTTGACGGTGATCGGCAGCTGAGGCAGTGCGCGGGCGGCAGGACCGAAGACCGGCTTACCCCACTCGGTCGCCAGGAACTGCGACTGGTGGCAGGGGCACAGGATGCGGTTGGTCTGCTGCTCGAACAGCGAGGTGGGGCAGCCGAGATGGGTGCAGATCTTCGAGTACGCGAAGTAGTCGCCGAAGTTGAAGCTCTCCTGGCCCTTACGCTTGATCGCCTTCTCGGCGTCCTCGGTGCGCAGGCGGATCATCATGACCGCGTTACGGATACCGCGCAACGACTGCAGGGTTTCGTGCGCATCCCCGCGCCACTTCTCTTTCCACGGGAACACGGTTTCCATCGAGCCCGCGTCCAGGTCTTCCGGGCGCACCAGCACGATGTCGTTGGGGCGACCGGTGTCGCGGCGGATGTAGATGGTCTCGCCCGGGTAGTCCGGGGTCCAGCCCGAGACCCACAGCGGCGACTTGTCGCGCTTGGCCCACGGGTTCTTCACCATGCCGCCGATGAACACCAGCGCGGCACCGATACCGAGCACACCGACACCGGCACCCGCGGTACCGAGCATCATCTTGCGGCGACCGAGGGTGGAGGTCTCGAGCGCGTCGCCCAGCTCGGCAGCCAGGGTGCGGCGCTCGACCTCGGGCGACGGGCCGTCGTGGCGCTGCTGGATGGAGATCTCGGCCGGGATGAACCGCTTGCGGATCAGCACGACCGCGATCCCGATGACCAGCACCGAGATGCCGAAGGTCAGGCCGACGAGCGGGGTGTACAGCGAGTAGGCGGCATGGCCTTCGTCGCCGTAGCCCTTCCACTCCCACGGCCAGAACAGGAAGACACCGATGAGCGCGGCGGCGGCCAGACCGGAGATGGCGAACCAGAACGTGACCGCACGTTCGGCGCGCTTCTCGGCCTTGGTGCCGGGCACCGGCCACCGCTCGTTGCGGTAGACGACATCGACGTCGTCGCGATTGGTGCCGAGCTCGACCAGCTCGTCACGCGTCATCGCGTCCAGTTCGTCTTCGGTGGGTTCGCGACCCATGTCGCTGTGCTCCTGTCCACTCATGATCGGGATCCGATCCACATCGCTGCGCCCACAACGGCGGTGATGCCGATGACCCAGATGGCGAGGCCTTCCGTGGCCGGACCGAAACCGCCGAGATCCCAGCCGCCGGGCGCCTTCTCCTCGGCGGAGTTCCTGACGTAGGCGACGATGTCGCGCTTCTCCTCCGGCGACAGCTGCCGGTCGGAGAACTTGGGCATGTTCTGCGGCCCGGTGATCATCGCTTGGTAGATCTGCTGCTCGTTGGCCTCGGCCAGCGGCGGCGCGAACTTGCCGCCGGAGAGCGCTCCACCGCGACCGGTGAAGTTGTGGCAGGAGGCGCAGTTCATGCGGAACAGCTCCGAACCACGGGCGATGTCGTCGCCGCGCAGCGATTCCTGGGCGATCTCACCGTTGGCATCGCGGATCACCGAGGGGCCACCGCCATTGGCGGCGACGTAGGCGCCGAGCGCGTCGGTCTGGTGCCCGTCGAACTTCACCGGCTTGCGCAGCGCCTGGGCGCCGTTCACGGCCATCGGCATACGACCGGTGGAGACCTGGAAGTAGACCGCGGCCTCGCCGACGCCGATCAGGCTCGGACCACGATCGGCGACACCCTGCAGGTTCGCGCCGTGGCACGTGACGCAGGAGGTGTCGTAGAGCTGCTTGCCCTCGCGAATGAGCGCGGACTGGTCCTCGTGCGCGGTCGCGACCTGCGGCTCGGGGGTGAGCGCGGTAGCCAGGAAGCCGGCTCCGACCAAACCGATCATCAGCGCGAGAGCACCCGCGATACGACGGCGGGCGCGACGCTGTTTACGCGCCTTGGCGGCCTGTGCGGCCTGCCCGGCGCCGGGGCCGGCGGGCTCGGGGGCCGACGGGGGAGATGAACTCATCTGTGTCCCTTTGGAGTAGACGGAACCGACTTGTGCAAATGCTGTGTGCGCCGCGCGCTAGCGGACGAAGTAGATCGTGGCGAACAGCCCGATCCAGACGATGTCGACGAAGTGCCAGTAGTAGGACACCACGATCGCGGCGGTGGCCTGGGCGGGGGTGAACTTGCTCAGCGTGGTGCGGACGAGCAGGAACACGAACGCGATCAGACCGCCGATCACGTGCAGACCGTGGAAGCCGGTGGTGATGTAGAAAACCGAGCCGTACGAGCTGCCGGCGATCGAAGTTCCCTCCTCCACCAGGTGGTAGTACTCGTAGCCCTGCCCGGCGACGAAGAACGCGCCCATCAGCAGGGTGATCGTGTACCAGCGACGGAGACCGAACACATCGCCCTTCTCCGCGGCGAACACACCCATCTGGCAGGTGAACGAGGACGCGATCAGCACGGCCGTCACCGGAATCGCGAGCGTCATGTTCAGCTCGGTCGGCTCCGGGGGCCAGCTGCCTTGCGCCTGCGCGCGCGCAACGAAGTACATGGCGAACAGGCCGGCGAAGAACATCAGCTCGCTCGACAGCCAGATGATGGTTCCGACGCTGACCATGTTGGGCCGGTTCAGCGAATGCACACGCTGAGTAATGGCCGATCCTGGGGTGCCTACTGCGGTCGTCACGGGGTAAGTATGACTCTTCGTAGTACGACACATGTACCCGGGTACGAAAGTTTGTGGCGTGAGTCGGAAAACCCACGCACAGAGGGGGTCCACGACTTCCGTCGGCGTGTTGGCGACGATCGCGCGACAACTCATTGTGACAGCGTTGGATGTGGATAGGCTGAGACGAGGAGGCGGCGATGGTCGTGGTGCGGATGTGGCGGCGACTGTTCGGTGGGTCGGCGCGGGAGTTGGACCCCAGGCGTGACGATCTCGTCGTGGTCGCATCGAGTTTCGACGATGTCGAGGCTTGTTCGACCGCGCTGGACCGGGCAGGCGAGCTGGATCGGGAAGCCGACGCGGTGTTGCGTCATCATCTGCGGCTACCCGCGGGGCAGATCGAGGCCGCGTGCGAGATCGCCGGGTACGACGGATACGAACGCGCCGAGGCCGCCGACCCCGCGCAGGAGCTGGTTCCGATCATCTTGCAGCGGGTGCAGCGGCTCGATCCGCTGACCTGTTCGCAGGAACGCTCACGGATGGCCGGACTCGCGCAGCGCCACGACGGCGTGGCCGACGGCTGGGACGCGCTGCAGCCGCCACGCACCGCCCCGTAAACTTGCCCGACGGCGCAAAAGAGCTTGTGCCACCTCCGCGCGCCCGATCCAGGAGTGGCGCACCGGTCTCGTCGAAGGAGAAGCAGAGCAGATGAGCGTGCGCAGCTGGCCCCAGGTGCTCGGAACCCTCGCCGACGGTGGCGACCTGGCCGCGGACGACACCACCTGGGTGATCGACGAGATCTTCACCGACAACGCCACCCCGGCCCAGATCGCGGCGTTCGGCGTGGCCATGAAGATCAAGGGCCCGACGCCGACCGAACTGGCTGGCATGGTGGCCGGGATGCTCGGGCACGCGCGACTGGTCCGCATCGAAGGCGACGCGGTCGATGTCGTCGGCACCGGCGGCGACCGTTCGGGGTCGGTGAACATCTCGACCATGTCCTCGGTGGTCGTGGCGGCGGCCGGGGTGCCGGTGGTCAAGCACGGGAACCGGGCGGCTTCGTCGAAGTCCGGTGGTGCCGATGTACTCGAAGCGCTGGGAGTCAAGCTCGCGCTCGGACCCGAGTCGGTGGCGCGGTCGGTGCGCGAGGCCGGGATCGGGTTCTGTTTCGCGCCGCTGTTCCACTCCGGGCTGCGTTTCGCCGGTGCCGCGCGCAAGGAGATCGGCATTCCGACCGTGTTCAACGTGCTGGGGCCGCTGACCAATCCGGCCCAGCCGCGGGCCGGGCTGATCGGGTGCGCGTTCGCCGATCTCGCGCCGGTGATCGCGGGGGTGTTCGCGGAGCGTGGGGCGAGTGCGCTGGTGGTGCGTGGACGCGACGGGCTCGACGAGATCACCACCTCGGATCTGACCGACGTGTGGGTGGTCAGTGGCGGGCGGATCCGGCACACGCTGATCGATCCGACGCGGCTCGGCATCCCCCGGGTGGATCTGGACGACCTGCGTGGTGGGGATGCCCAGGTCAACGCCCAGGTCGCCCGCGATGTCTTCGCCGGGACGGCCGGACCTGTTCGTGATGCGGTGCTGTTGAATTCGGCCGCGGCGATCGTGGCCTACGACCTCTCCCGCGGGGTCGGCGATGTGGATCTCGACCTGGACGCGGCGCTGGCCGGCGGGCTCGAGCGCGCCGCCGCCGCGGTGGACAGCGGGGCGGCGGGCAAGTTGCTGCAGAGCTGGGCCGAACTCACCCAGGTGCTCGACGAGCGCTGAACCGCGGGCTCACTCCCCCAGCGAGAATCCGGCTTCCACGTCGGCGCTGGAATAGGACTTGAAGGCGATGTGGGTGGTGGTGCGCACCACCCCGTCCACCTTGTCGATACCCGCCGTGACCACCTGGGCGATGTGCGCGTGGTCGCGGACGCGCACGATCGCGATCAGGTCGACGTCGCCCGCGCACGAGTACACCTCGGCGACTCCTTCGGTGTCGGCGAGGGCCTGCGCGGTCTCGGGGATGCGAGAGTTCTGCGCTTGGATCATCACGATCGCGGTAATCATGGGATCACTCTAGAACTTCGGGACGCTCGGTGGCCGCTTTGAACCGTCGCATCAGTTCACGGCTCTTCACACCGGGTGCCGTTTCCACCGAGCTGGACACGTCGACGCCGTAGGGCCGGTGCCGGGCGATGACATCGGCGACGTTGTCCGGGTCGAGGCCGCCCGCCAGCACGACGCGGCCCGGCTGCGCGCGCACCCAGTCGGGGAATTCCTCGAAGACGCCGGATCCCGCGCTGGCGTCGTAGAAGAAGTATTCGCTGGTCTGCCCCGGCTCCGGGGGGTTCGACGAGCAGAAGGCCAGGTTCGGCAGGTCGGCCCACCGATAGAGCTGCACGATGTCGAACGCGTCGGCCACCTCGGCGACTTCGCTCGCCTCGAGCGCGACGGCGAAGGTGGTGATGCGGCCGCGCGCGTGATCGGCGAGGGCGCGCGCCTGTTCGGGGGTGCGGTACCGCTTGCTCTTGGTCGTCAGCATGACGCCGATCGCGGAGTACCCGAGCTCGACCGCCCAGTCGATCTGCTCCTCGGTGGTCAGACCGCACACCTTCACGAACATCGACCGCACTCCTTGTCCCTCGGCTTCGCCACCATGCGCGACGTCGGGGTCCATGATCCAGGACCGGCTCCGCGCCCGTTCGGCCAGCTGCCGCGGCACACGCTCGTTCAACGTTCGGCCAGATACTGCTCCTGCTCGCTCCTGGTGGTCGCGGCCGTGCGCGCGAGCTGTGCCCAGCCCACCCACCGGGCGGCACCGTGCAGCGGTTCCCGGTAGCCGTCGCTGGTGCGCACGATCCGGGCACCGGGTTTGGCGAGCCACCGAGCGATGACTCCGACTTCCTCCGGGGGTGCCCCACGCAGCGGTGGGATGTCGTTGTCGGGCTCCGCGGGCGGATCGCTGTGGGTGCCCGACGAGGTGGTCGCGGCCCCCCGATCGGGGATCACGGTTTCGGCGGCGGCGACGATCTGGTCGACGACGGCCATCGGTGGGGTGCCGCGCGCCGCGGTGCCCGCGGCGGCGAGGCGGCCGTAGCGGATCACGGAGAATTCCCAGCCGCCCGCGCCGTCGGGCAGGGCGATGATCAGTTCGGCGAGGCGGGCGAGGGCGGCTAGTCGCTGGGTGCGGTGCAGCGTGGTGACGACGGTGGCGGTGCGGTCGCGCAAGCGGGCGGCGGCCTCGAAATGCTGCGCGGCGGAATGTGTTTCGATGCGATCGAGCATCGTGCGGAGCAGGGTGTCGGCGCGGCCGGTGAACAGGTCGAGGACCGCGTCGACGGCCGGGGCGTAGCTCGGCGCGTCGAGGTCGCCGTCGTGACGTGCGGCGGGGCAGCCGCCGACGACGGCGGGTGGACAGGTGTGTTTCGCCGTGCGGGTGAGGCGGGTGGCGCAGGTCCGCAGCCCGGCGAATTCGGCGATCGTCGACGCCACATCTACCGCGTCGACACGAGAATTGAACGGCCCCACAGCAGTTCGGGTCGGGGTACGCACGGCGATCAGCCGGGGAAAGGCTTCGTCGCTGACCGTGAGCCACCACCCTCGCTTCGGGAACTTCGAACGGCGGTTGTAGGGCGGCGCGTGCGCGGCGAGCAACCGCAGCTCGCGGACCCCGGCTTCGAGGCCGTGCGCGCACACCACGTGATCGACCCGAATCGCCAGTGCCACCATCTCTTTCATCCGGCCACGGGTCTCCGAGCCGGTGAAGTAGTTGCGCACGCGACGACGCAGATTCACCGCCGTCCCTATATAGAGGACTTCCTCCGACGGTCCACGGAAGAGATAGACGCCGGGCGCGGCAGGCAGGTCGGTCGCGAAAGTGCGCTTGGCGCGCTGGGTTCCGGTGACGCCGGGCAGATAGTCGAGCAGCTCGGTCAGGCTGTGCACACCCTGATTGCCGACCCGCCCGATCAGCGCGTGCAGCACGTCGACGGTGGCGCGGGCGTCATCGAGCGCGCGGTGCGTGGGTGTCGTCGACGCGCCGAGGATCTGCGCGAGTACCCCGAGCCGCGCCGACGGCGCCTCGTCACGCGTGAGCACCCGCCGCGCCAGTTTCACCGTGCACAACACCTGCGGATTGGGCCACGTGATGTCCTGACGCGCCGCGGCGGCTTTGAGAAACGCGGTGTCGAATCGCGCGTTGTGCGCCACCAGCACCGCCCCCGCCGCGAACTCGAAGAACCCCGGCAACACCCCCTCGATCCGTGGCGCGTCGTACACCATCGCCGTGGTGATCCCCGTGATCTGCACGATGGCGGGCGGAATCGCGTACCCCGGATTCACCAATGTCGCGAACTCCCCCAGCACCTCACCCCCGCGCACCTTCACCGCCCCGATCTCGGTGATCGCGTCCCGATCAGCGCTGGTCCCGGTCGTTTCGAGGTCGACGACGACGAAAGTGGTGGCATACAGCGGGGTATCGAGCTCATCGAAGGCCAGCTGCCGAGCGGCAGCCGGGAGCGGAACGGGATCTGGCACGGCGAGCAGCGTAGGACGGGGGTCCGACAAGCTCGCCGCGCCGAACCGGCCGCCGGTCGCCCGACCGGCTCAATTGCCGCCCGGCGGTGTCCAGTTCGGCGGGAGCGTCGGACGAGGGCCCGACGGCGGCCAGAGGTTTCCCGTCGGGAATCGGTCCATCGGGAACTGGGGGCGCGTCAGCGGCGGCTTGAAGTACGTCATCGGCGGGTAGTACGACGGCACCGCCGGTCGGGAGGTCGGTCGGGTCGACGGCGAATCCGAACCGTCGACAACGGAGGCGATACCCCGCAACGCCATCAGCACCACGACCACCGCGATACCCATCGCCACCCGCCCGGCGATACCGCCGGTGCTGCTGCTCGGCCGGTGTGGTTCCGGCTGCCGGACAGGTTGACGGGAGCGCCGTGCCGACGGCACCGGCTTGTCGGCGAGCACCTCGCGCACCGCCGATCCGTACTCCGGGTCGAGTTCGGCGACGCGCCGCAGGCGCTGTTCGGCCAGTTCCCAGTCCCCGTGCAGCGCCGCATCGTGTCCGAGCAGGAACTGCGCCTCGGTGTTGGCCGGGTCGAGGCTCAGGGCGTCCGCGAACGCCGCCCGCCCGGCCGCCGCCCTGGACGATCCGAGCTGCGCACCGAGCCAGAGCACCCGGCCGCGGACCAGCCGCAATTCGGCGTCGTCGGGCTCCAATTCGATGGCGCGCTCGATCGCCGCCAGTGCCGCGGGTCGGTCGCGGCGACGCAACGCGATCGCCGCGACGCGATGGCAACCGGCGTCGAACGGATCCAGTTCGAGGCACCGCTGCGAGGCCCGCACCGCCGCGTCCTCGTGTTCGGCGCACAAGCGCGGGTCCGCATCGGCGAACGACTCCGACAGCGCGTTCTCGGCCGTCGCGAGCAGTTTCCACGCGGGCAGGTGCTCTGGGTACCGGTGCAGCGTCTCGCGTGCCGATTCGGCGGCGCGCGAGTGGTCGCCCGACTGCGACCACGTGAACGCCAGCACGGTACGGGCTTCGCCGTTGTCGGGCTCGGCGGCCAGGATCCGCCCGAGAACCTCGCGCGCCGCGTCGAGGCGCCCGAGCTTCACCAGAACGATCGCCCTATCGAATTGTGTGTCGGTCATCGTGTCGGGTCAGCGTCGCTTGAGCTGCTTCAGATATCTCGCCAGGTCGTCATAGCTGCCGTCACCGTTGGCGAATTCGACCACATTGCGGGCGGATTCGAACCAGGCGCCGGTGCTCGGCCGGATCTGGGCCAGCGCCGCCTGCACATCCGCCATGCCGACCGGGCGTACCTCACCCGAGCGCATCGAGTCGGCCATGGCCAGCTGGGTGGCCGAGGTGCACACGTGGGCGAGGTCGGCGCCGGAGAGGCCGTCGGTGTGGGCGGCGAGGGCGTTGAGGTCGATGCCCGCCACGGGGCGGTCGCGCAGGTGGTAGTGCAGGATCGACTTGCGGGCCGCCAGATCGGGCAGGCCCACGAAGATCATCCGGTCGAAGCGGCCGGGCCTGCGCAGCGCGACGTCGACATCCCACGGGTGGTTGGTCGCGCCGAGCACGAACACCCCTTCATTGCTGTGGGTGGCCGAATCCATTTCGGTGAGCAGCTGGTTCACCACCGTGCGCATGGTCGTCGACGCCTGCATCTGACTGCGTTTGTGGCCGAGCGCGTCGACCTCGTCGAGGAACAGCACGCAGGGGGCGTTGCGGCGGGCCATCTCGAAGATGCTGTGCACGTTGCGTTCGCTGGCGCCGGTGTAGATGTCGAGGATGTCGGTGATCTCGATCGGGTAGAAGTTGGCGCCGAGCTCGCCCGCGACCGCCGAGGCGATGAAGGTCTTGCCGCAGCCGGGCGGGCCATAGAGCAGCAGGCCGCCGCGCGCCGAGGTGCCGAACGCCTTGGCCAGTTCGGGATTGCGCAGCGGGCCGAGCAGGGTGAGGTCGAGTTGCTGTTTCACCTCGGACATGCCGCCGACATCGGCCAGGCGCAGGGTCGGGCGCTCGACGGTGGCGGCATCGTCATCGGTGACGAACTCCGACGGCACGCCCTCGACGAAGGCCGGTTCGATGATGTCGCCGACCTGATCCTCGGCCGCCGCCCAGTCGTAGTCCGACGGCGGACCGGGTGTCGCCGCGGCCGTCGACGCGGGGGCAGGTGCCACGGCAGGCGCGGGGGCAGGTGCCGCCGCGGGCGCGGGGGAACCGCCGGACAACGCGGCCGTGCAGCGCGTCATCAGGCCGAGGACCTGGGCATTCCCCGGATCGTGGCCGAGCGCGGTCCCACAGTGGGCGAGCGCATCGGCATAGCGCTGCCGCTCGATCAGCAGCTCGATGACGCACACGCGCAGCGCGAGCACCCCCGGACTGCGATCCAGCATCGTCAGCATGTCGGTCAAAACCTGGTCGTCGGCCACCCGCGCCCCCTTCGAACTGCGAACATTCGGCCGTACCCTAACCGGCACAACAGCTTTCCCGCCAAGCGGCGAGCACACCGATCCACTCGGCGACCCGTGCCGCGCCCCGGCACAACACGAGTACGTGATCTTCCTGGCCGATAATTCGGCGCGAGACTTTCGTTCTGGTGCGAACAAAATGACCGAGATCAAACTCAATCGTGACCGGGCTCACATACTTATGAAATTCACATGAGTCCGCCAGATTTCAATGGGTAATCGGCCTTACCGCTCTGAGCGCGTCGCGGCTTACGGCGCGCCGCCCGCGAGGCGGACGGCCCGGCGAACCGTCGATACCCATACCGAGCGCGCGCCACCTGCGGGTTCACCGATTCAGGGAGCGAAAACCGCCCCGCCGGGCTTATTGGCGACGCGCCGGTAGCACTCCGAAATCTCGGTCGACGTGACCTGGCGTTATCGTTTCGTGATCGGATGTGATCCAGGTCGCACACTTTTCTCGGTGATATCACCCGAAACCCCCTTTGGACCGATGTCCGACTTTACAAACCCCCGTGATGTCTTCGTAACCTTTTTGAGACCTCACGGAGTCCCGCTGACCGGAAACGGCCGGCGAGACGAAGCCCGCCGCGTCATACGGACACTGCGTCGTGGGGCAGATTGGAAGTTCCGCATCATGGCGAACAACACCGTCAAGCGTCAGGCGCAGCGTGCCGTTGCCGTCGGAGCCGTCGGCGCTGCCACCATCGGCGCGTTCCTCCTGCCGGCCGCCCCGGCATCGGCCACGCCGGTGACCGTGCCCGGCATCGGCACATTCGAGGTGCCGAACGAGATTCCGCTGCCCCAGGGTGTCCCCGGTATCCAGATCCCGGCCGCGCCGCAGGTTTTCACCGCGCCGCGCGCCACCGCCGCCGACATCGCCCTCGATGCCGCGCTGAGCAAGATCGGCTCGCCCTACGTCTACGGCGCCGCGGGCCCGAACGCTTTCGACTGCTCGGGTCTGGTTCAGTGGGCCTACGCCCAGGCGGGCATGGACATTCCGCGCACCAGTGGCGCCCAGCTGGGCGCGGGCACCCCGGTCTCGTTCGACGACCTGCAGCCCGGCGACATGGTGTCCTTCTACGGCGGCGGCCACTCCGGTCTGTACGCGGGCGACGGCAACGTCGTGCACGCCTCCACCGCGGGCACCCCGGTCCAGATCGCGTCGCTGTCGTCGATGCCGTTCGCGGGCGCTCGCCGCTTCTGATCCAGCCGGGCACGGTGCGTCGTCCACGGGGAAGGGCGCACCGTAGCCGCAGTGATCGTCCGGGTATGTGCGCCGTCCACTGGGTTGGACGGCGCACGTACCTTTACTGGACACAGATGCATGCCGTTCCGTAACCTGATCGAGACCTTCTCGGCTGACGAGAAGTTCGCGCTCAGGTATTGCGCTGCATCGGCGGACAACGAGAGAACGGGGCACGGGCCACTGTGACTGCACACCACCGGAATGCGCACGCAACGCGTGGTTTCGCCGGAACCCTGTCCGCCGCGATGCTGGTGTGCGCGATCTACACCGCCGGTCCCGCCGGCGCCGACCCGGTAGCCCTGCCGACCACCGCGACCGACGCGATCTCCCGGATGGTCGACCTCTCGCGCCAGTCCGAGCAGCTCAACCAGCTCGCACTCACCGCCCAGATCGATCTCGACGCCAAGCTCGCGGTGCAACGCGAGGCCGACGACAAAGTCGCCGCCACCTCCGCGGTCGTCGAGGCCGCCCGCGCCGAAGTGCGCAAGTTCCAGCCGATGATCGACCGCACCGCCGTGGCCGCCTACACCGGCGTGCGCACCAACAGCATGTTCGCCGTGCTGTCGAGCGGTTCACCGCAGCAGTTGCTGGACAAGATGTCGACTCTGGACGTGCTCGCCCAGCAGACAACCGACACGCTCCGCCAGTTCAAACAGGCCGCCGACGCCGCCACCGCGGCCGACAATATCGCCCGCACCGCCGCCGAGGCCGCGCATGCCGCGACCACCGCCGCCGACGCCGTGCGCGCCGATGTCGAACGCAAACGCCAGGATCTCGCCACCTCGACAACCTCCGTGGTCGAGGCATGGAGCCAGCTCTCGGCCCGCGACAAGTCGACCCTGGCCGGTTCGCC
Source organism: Nocardia sp. NPDC058519 (assembly GCF_042719755.1). Classification (NCBI taxonomy): domain Bacteria; kingdom Bacillati; phylum Actinomycetota; class Actinomycetes; order Mycobacteriales; family Nocardiaceae; genus Nocardia; species Nocardia sp. NPDC058519. The sequence goes on from NZ_JBHXNK010000040.1 coordinate 20,577, forward strand.
GTTCCCGCCCGGCTTCGACCGCGATTCGCTGCTGGCGGGTCTGGTTCCCGGCAGCGGCACCAGCGCGCTGGCCGCCGCCCTCACCCGCGTCGGCGATCCGTATGTCTGGGGCGCCACCGGACCCGACCGGTTCGACTGCTCCGGTCTGGTGCAGTGGGCGTTCAAGCAGGTCGGTAAGAGCGTGCCGCGCACCAGTTCCCAGCAGGCGGGCTACGGCACGCCGGTGTCCAAGGACGAACTGCTGCCCGGCGACGTGATCCTGTTCTATCCCGACATCACCCACGTCGGCATCTACGCGGGCAACGGAATGATGGTGCACGCCTCCACGTTCGGTGTGCCGGTCGCTGTCGCGCCGATCAACACCACCCCGTACCACTCGGCCCGGCGATACTGAGCCGGACCGGTGACCGATCCGTCCCCCCGCTCGGGCCTGCGTTCGTGGTTCTCGTCGAACGGCCGCCTGGAGTTCTGCATCACGCTCGCCTCGGTCACGCTGCTGACCGGGGCCTGCGTCGCACTGATCCTGGTGCCGCGCAACGCGGGTTCGTTGCAGCTGGCCACCGACGAGGCCGAGGTGCTCGATACGTCCGAGGGCGTCGACAATCCGCGCCTGAGTCCGGTGCGCCGCGAGCTGCAACCCTATGGCCCGATCCTGGTGCGTGAGGTCGCCGACGGTGCCGCGTCCGAGGCACTGCTGGTGGCCCATCCCAGCCATCGTGCCGACCTCGATGTCCTCGAACATCAACTGGGCCAGGCTATTTCGGATGTGAGCGCGGTGTGGGGCACCGACTGGAACCGCGCGCCGGTCGTGGTCGTGGCGAGCACGCCTGCCGAATTCACCGCGCTGACCAGGTCCGCGGGCACCACCGGGGCCGACGTGGCCGCCGTGTCGCTCACCGGGTCCTACGCCCCCGGCACCCAGCCCACCGACCAGCGCATCGTGTTCAACCCCGACGCGCGCAGGCGAGTCGGCAACGAGGGCCTGGCCACTCTGCTGCGCCACGAACTCACCCACATCGCCACCAGAGCCGCCACCACCGACGGCGCGCCGTTGTGGATGCTGGAAGGCTTCGCCGAGTTCGTCGCTCAGCGCGATCAGGACACGACCTTCTCCCAGATCGCGCCCACGCTGACCACCCGGTTGCGCGCGGGCACCCTGCCCACCGAGCTCGTCGCCGATACCGATTTCACCGGTGTCGACGCGGCCTACGCCTACGAAAGCGCGTGGAGCACCTGCGCGTTCCTCGCCGATCGCTACGGCACGAGCACGCTCACCACGTTGTACAAGCGGCTCGCGACCGGCCCGCAGTCTCCCGCGGCGCAGGACGCCGCGTTCACCGCCGTGCTCGGGGCCTCGCGCGCCGAGCTGCTGGACGGGTGGCGGGCCTGGTTGCGCGGTCACGCTGCATGATGGGCGCAGCGCTTCCCGGACACGCACGGCCGCAGCGAAGGCGCAGGTACGCCTGACCACGTCCGCCCACCCCTCAGCCGACCGATTAGGTTGTTCTCTTATGGCCCGAACTCTGCTGGTTACCAACGATTTCCCGCCTCGGCCGGGCGGAATCCAGTCGTATCTGCAGGCACTGTCGAATCAGCTGCCGCCTGAGGACCTGGTGGTGTACGCGCCGCGCTGGCGCGGTGACAGCCACGAGAAGTTCGACGCGGCGCAGAAGTTCCAGGTGGTGCGTCATCCGACGACGCTGATGCTGCCGACCCCCGCGGTCATCAAGCGGGCGAGCGCGCTGCTGCGCGAACACGGCTGCGACACCGTGTGGTTCGGCGCGGCCGCACCCCTGGCGGTGATGGCGCCGATGCTGCGGCGCGCGGGCGCGGAGCGCATCCTGGCCAGCACCCACGGTCACGAGGTCGGCTGGTCGATGCTGCCCGGATCGCGGCAGGTGCTGCGTTCGATCGGCGAGCACACCGATGTGGTGACCTACGTCAGCAAGTACACCCGTGGCCGTTTCGCCTCGGCCTTCGGTCCGCGCGCGGCACTCGAGCACCTGCCGCCAGGCGTCGACCCCACCGAGTTCCGGCCCGACCCGGCCGCCAGGGCAGAGCTGCGCGCCCGCTACGGACTCGGCGAGCGCCCGACCGTGCTGTGCCTGTCGCGGCTGGTCCCGCGCAAGGGCCAGGACATGCTGATCGTGGCGATGACCGAGATCCGCGAGCGGGTCGACGGCGCGGTGCTGGTGATCGCGGGCGGCGGACCGTACGAGCCGCGCCTGCGCGCGCTGGCCGAGGCGCTCGGCGTGCAGGACAGCGTGGTGTTCACCGGCCGGGTGCCCTCCGGCGAGCTGGCCGCCCATCACACGATCGCCGACGTGTTCGCGATGCCGTGCCGCACGCGCGGGGCGGGCCTGGACGTCGAGGGTCTGGGGATCGTGTTCCTCGAGGCGTCGGCGACCGGGGTCCCGGTCGTGGCCGGTGATTCCGGTGGCGCCCCCGAGACCGTGCGCGAGGGCGAGACCGGCATCGTCGTGCACGGCCGGTCGGTCCCGCAGATCAGCGATGCCATCGTCGAGCTGCTCACCGACCGGGACAAGGCGGCCGAGATGGGCGCCGCGGGCCGGGCGTGGGTGGAACAGAACTGGCATTGGGACCGCCAGGGTGCCCGCTTGCGGGAACTGCTGCGGTGACACCCCGGCCGGGCCCGGTGTGGCGTCCACTACGCTCAGCCGGGTGAGCAGTATCCAGGTCGCAGATCAGACCTTCCTCGCCGCACCGGGCGCCGCGATCGCCGACGTGCTGAGCGCCGCGAACAATTGGCGCCGCTGGTGGCCCGACCTGCGCCTCGACGTGCACGAGGATCGCGGCGACAAAGGCATCCGCTGGACGGTGGAAGGCGCGTTGACCGGCACCATGGAGGTGTGGTTGGAGGCCGTCCCCGAGGGGGCGATCCTGCACTACTTCCTGCACGCCGAACCCACCGGGGCCGAATCGAAGTCGGCGCGCGCGCTGGCCGCGGCCAATCGGGCCCGCCGGGTCGCGGGCCGGAACATGGCATTCGAACTCAAGGCACGGCTCGAAGCCGGTCGACCCGCAGGCGTCGCACCCGCGGTCGCCGCTGCCCCCTGACAGGCATCGTTCCCAGACAGAAAGTAGGGCTTGGCTGCCATGGCCGACCGGACTCAGAGATCGATCCTGATCGACGCACCGTCGCAGCAGGTGATGGCCGTCATCGCGGATCTGGAGTCCTACCCGGAGTGGGTGGCTGCCGCGAAGTCGGTCGAGGTCATCGAGCGTGACGCCGATGGACGCGCGGCCACCGCCCGGTTCGTGCTCGACGCGGGCGTCGTCAAGGACACCTACGTGCTGTCCTACACCTGGCGAGCCGACGGCAAAGCCGTGGCATGGCGCCTGCTCAGCGGTGACCTGCAGAAGGCCCAGGACGGCAGCTACGAACTGCTCGACCGGCCCGGCGGCGGTACCGAGGTGGTCTACGAACTCACCGTCGACCTGAACATCCCGATGATCGGCATGTTCAAACGCAAAGCCGAGAAGGTCATCACCGACACGGCGCTGAACGAGCTGAAGAAGCGGGTCGAAGGCTGAGCGCCCCGGGCGGTACCCGCGTCGAACTGTTCGTCGGCAAGGGTGGTGTCGGGAAGACGACGCTGGCCTGCGCGACGAGCATGACCTATGCCCGCTCTGGTCAGCGTGTGCTGATCGCCTCGCTGGATCAAGCCCATTCGCTCGGCGACGCGCTCGGTTTCCGCTTCCCGCACGATCCGGGCACCGTCGCCGGGGTGGCCAGGGTGGCACCCGGTATCGAGGTGATCGAGATCGACTCGCTCGCCCTGCTCGAGGACCGTTTCCGCGATGTGGTGGCGATGCTGGCCAAGGGCGGCGGCCACGATCACGGCTTCGATCTGGCGGCACTGGACCCGGCCGAGCTGACCGGGCTGCCCGGTGTGCAGGAACTGTTGATGCTGGTCGAGATCGCCCAGTACGCCGAGGAGAACGACTGGGACGTCATCGTCGTCGACTGCCCGCCCTCGGCCGACATGCTGCGCATCGTCACCGCCCCCGACACGATGCTCAACTATCTCGAACGCCTCTGGCCCAAGCACGCGCGCACGATGAGCGCGATCGGCCTCGACCTGCGCAAGGCGGTGCTCGCGGCCGCGGTCGAACGGATCGTGGTCGCGGTGACACAGGTCCGCGACCTGCTCGCCGACCGCACCCGCACCAGCGCCCGCCTGATCACCGGCCCCGAACAGGTCGCCGTCGCCGAGGCCCGGCGGGTGCGTTCGGCGGCCGCGCTGCTCGGCCTGCGGATGGACGCGGTGGTGGTGAACAAGGTGCTCGCCGCGGTGCCCCCGCCCGGCGACAACGCCCACCCGGCCGTGCACTGGTATCTCAACCGCCGCGCCGAGCAGCTCGAAGTGGTGGCCCGGCTGCACGAACAACTCACCGATGTCCCGATCCTGATCGCTCAGCACGCCGGTGCCGAACCGGTGGGGGTGAATTCGCTGTCGATGTTCTCGCATTCGGTCGACACGCTGCCCGCCCCGCACGCTCAGGGCGCCGAATCGGGCGAACCGATGGTTCGATGGGAGTCCGGCTCCGGTGTCGACTCCGTGTACGCGATGCGGATGCGGCTGCCGGTGGTCGATCCCGGCACCTTGCGGCTGGGCCGAGTGGAGGACGATCTGATCGTGGGAGCCGACGGGGTACGCACACGTGTACGGCTCGCGCCGGTGCTGCGCCGCTGCACGGTGGCGGGCGCCGAACTCGATACCGGTCACCTCGTAGTCCGCTTCCGGCCCGATCCACGGGTGTGGCCCGCCGATCCGAACTACACGAAGGCCACCGCAGATGAGCACTGACAGCCAGTCCGAGCGCCACGGCCACGACGGCTTCGCCGAGTTCACCGAGGAGCTGCGCCTACTCTCCGAAGTCCTCCTTGCCCGGGTCGAACCCGTGCTGCGCCGCACCGCCGCCGACGGCAGAGCCGACCTGGGCGGTTGCGCGTGGTGCCCGGTCTGCGCGGCCGCCGCCCTGGTGCGCGGCGACCACCATGACGTGGTCGCCGCCCTCGCCGAACACGGCACCTCGATGGTGACGGTCCTGCGCGAGGCCCTCGCGGGCATCCCCGTGGAACCGGTCCTGCCCCAGGAATGGGCCGATCACGCTGCGGGACACCCGGATTCGACCGAGCGTCCCAGCGCACCGCGCGAATCGACAAGCGCCGCCGATGCCACCGGTAACCCGAGCTGGGGTACGACCCGTTCACGCCAGCCGGGCGCACCACGCCCCCGCCGCGTAGACGAATTCACCGAACCGCACCAGCAGGGTCCGCCCCCGCGCACGACACCTCCCACTGTCACGCCCGAACCGAGCTCGGGTACCGACGCTTTCGCCACCGCCCGCGCGCCGCGCTCGCAATATGTCGACATTCCGGTGACGATCCGGGGATGACCAGCCGGATCGACCCTCAACACCTGCTCACCGTCGGCATCGACGTAGGTGGCACCAACATTCGCGCCTCGGTGGTCGACGCCGAGGGCGAGGTGCTCGACACCGTGCAGGCGGCGACCCCGCATTCGGCGCGTGCGCTCGAGGACGCGATCGACCGCTCGGTGCGCGAGCTGGCCCGGCGCCATCCCATCGCGGCGGTCGGGCTGGCCGTCGCCGGTTTCATCTCGACGGATCAGTCGACGGTCCTGTTCGCCCCGCACCTGCCGTGGCAGAACGCCCCTGTGGCCCAACGACTCACCGCACGCCTGGGCCTGCCGGTGATCCTCGAACACGACGCGAACGCCGCGGGCTGGGCCGAGTACCGCTTCGGCGCGGCGGCGGGCGGGAGCACGGTGGTGCTCATCGCGATCGGCACCGGCATCGGCGCCGCCCTGCTCATCGACGGTCGGCTCTACCGCGGCAGCCATGGCATCGCCCCCGAACTCGGCCACCTCCAGGTCGTCCCAGAGGGGCGTGCCTGCGCCTGCGGCAAACACGGCTGCTGGGAGCGCTACTGCAGCGGAACGGCACTGGCCGAGACCGCCATCGAAATGCTCGCCACCGACCCCGTGCGTTCGGTGCTGGCCCGCGACGTGCTCCGTGATCCCGGCTCGCTCACCGGCCGCCGGGTCGCGGGCGCGGCCCAGGACGGCGACCCACTCGCGGTCCGGGTGATGGCCGACTTCGCCCGCTGGCTCGGCCTTGGCCTTGCCTTCGTCAGCGATCTGTTCGATCCCGACCTCGTGGTGATCGCCGGTGGGGTGAGCAGTTCGGCGCCGCTGTTCCTCGACGAGGCCCGCGAGCACTACGCGGCCGCGGTCACCGGCGCGGGGCATCGGCCGCTGGCCCGCCTGCGCACCACGCAGCTGGGTGAGGCCGCGGGCATGATCGGGGCAGCGGGGTTGGCGAGGGCCGCGCTCGACACACCGGTCGTCGGCCACATCGCGAGATGAGCGTCACATCCATGCGCAGCGGCTACCGTCCTGGGTTGGTTGTGACCTGCGACCAGCGGTAAAGTCGTTTTTCGACGAGGCTGCACACCACGATCCCGGTTCCGAGGAAAGGACGCCATGTTCTACTGGCTGCTCAAGTTCGTCTTCCCGGGACCGTTCATGCATCTATACAACCGGCCCGTTGTCGAGGGCGTCGAGAACGTTCCGACCGACGGGCCCGCGATCATGGCGGGTAACCATCTGTCGTTCTCCGACTGGCTGTTCGCGCCGCTGCTGAGCCCGCGGCGGATCAACTACCTCGCCAAGGCGGAGTACTTCACCACCCCTGGCTTCAAGGGACGCCTGCAGAAGTTCTTCTTCAGCGGCACCGGTCAGTACCCGATCGACCGCAGCGGCGCCTCGGCCGCCGACGACGCGCTCAACGCGGCCACCAAACTCCTCAACGAGGGCCGCCTGGTCGGCCTGTACCCCGAGGGCACCCGCTCCCCCGACGGCCGCCTCTACAAGGGCAAGACCGGCATGGCGCGGCTCGCGCTCGAGACCGGCGTCCCGGTGATCCCGGTCGCGGTGATCGGCACCGACAAGGTGAGCCCGCCCGGACCGTTCAAGTGGCGTCGTCAGAAGGTCACCCTGAAGTTCGGTGCGCCCCTTGATTTCTCGCGCTACGAGGGCATGAGCGGCAACCGCTTCGTCGAACGCGCCGTCACCGACGAGGTGATGTACGAGCTGATGCGCCTCACCGGCCAGGAATACGTCGACGTCTACGCGCACAGCCTCAAGAAGGGCGTCGCCGCGACCGACCACCAGCTCGACGCCACCCGCATCCCCGAAACCAAGGCGAGCTGAGCCGAAACCCGCTGCGCCGCACGGTGAGCTGACTCGCGGCGTCAGCCCCCTCGACCGGACTCCCGCGCGATCGACTGTCGTTGCCCGGACACCCGCGCGCCCGATTGGTAACCTTTGCCGGGCAAAGGCCGAGGGCGGGTGGGCCACCAGAGGTGGCGGGCGGCGGCAGAGGGCGAGGTGTGCATGGCCGGAGGCGAATCCGACGAGGGTCGCGTCATGCCGTTCACCCGGCGTGCGGCACCTCGCGACGGCAATCCACCCACCGGCCGGGTAGTCCGCAGCGCCCGCTTGGCCGCGGTACCGGTCGCCTACGCGGGCAGGCGCATCGCGGGCTTGGGCAAACGCGCCGTCGGCCGCGACCCCGCCGACGTCGACCGTGACATCCGCGTCCGCACCGCCGAACACCTCTTCCAGGTGCTCGGCGAACTCAAGGGCTGCGTCGCGAAACTGGGCCAGCTCCTCGGCCTGCTCGAACTCGGCCTGGCTCCCGACCTGGCCGAACCGTATCGCCAAGCCCTTGCCCGACTGCACGATTCGGCGCCCGCGATGCTGCCCGGCGCGGTCCACGCGGAACTGGCCACCCACCTGGGCCCCAACTGGCGCTCACTGTTCCTCGAATTCGAGGACCGCGCCGCCGCCGCCGCTTCGGTCGGCCAGGTTCACCGCGCCCGCTGGCACGACGGCACCCAGGTCGCGGTCAAGGTCATGTACCCCGGTTCCCGGCGTGCGGTACTGGCCGACCTGCAAGCCCTGCGTCGCGCGACCCCGCTGTTCACCGCGCTGCTGCCCGGCGCCGACACCCGCCCGGTGGTGGAGTCGCTGTGCGACGAGATCCGCGACGAACTCGACTACGCCCGTGAGGCCGTCAACCAGCGCGCCTTCGCCGCCGCCTTCGCCGAGGACCCCGACGTCGTGGTGAGCCGGGTGATCGCCCAGCGCGGCGACGTCCTGGTCACCGAATGGCTCGACGGTGCTCCCCTGTCCCGGTTGATCATTCGCGGCAACGCCGACGAACTCGACCGCCTCGGTGTGCTGATCATGCGTTTCCTGTTCTCCGCTCCCGCCCGCGCCGCCCTGGTCTACGGCGACCCCCACCCCGGCAACTTCCTGCGCATGCCCGACGGCCGCCTCGGTGTCGTCGACTTCGGCGCCTGCACCCCATGGCCCGCCACCTTCCTCGACGTGGCGAGCGACATCGGCGCCGCCGTCATCGCCGACTCCCCCGCCGATCTCGAGGCCGCCATGCGCCGCCACGGCTTCGTCGCCCCCACCCGAGACCTCGACATCGCCACCGTCGCCGCGCGCCTGCAACCGGTCCGCGAAGCCCTCCTCGCCCCCACCTACCCCCTCTCCGCCGCCTGGCTGCGCGAACAGGTCCGCCTGGCCACCGACCTGCGCCTGTCGAACGTCCTGCGCCAGCTGACGATGCCCCCCGGCCACACCCCCATCCTCCGCTCCTTCCTCGGCGGTGTGGCGGTCCTCTGCCAACTCCACACCGCCGTTCCCCTGCGCGCCGAGTGCACCCGCTGGTACCCCGAAACCGCCGCCGCCGCAGGGCTCTAGGCACCGCACCCGAGTTCGGCCCGTCGTACGGCATCGTTCACGCTCCGTTGCCTTGCTAACGACCGCGTGTTACGACCGGTGGCGCACCGTGAGGTTCATGGCTGTCTCGGATTTCGCGATGTCTCGGCGCACGCTGCTGCGCGCAACCGCTCTCGGTGTGGTGACTGCTCCTGCCCTGGTGGCCTGCGGTGACGACGGTCCCGCGCTGGTGCGGGCCAGGCCCGCACTCACGCACGGGGTCGCGGTCGGGGATCCGCGTAGCGATGGCGCGCTGATCTGGGCTCGGTCGGATCGGCCCGCGACCCTGGTGGTGGAGACCTCGGCGAGCGAGAAGTTCAGTGACGTCAAGCGATTCACCGGACCCCTGCTCACCCCGGCGACCGATGGCACCGGGCGCGTGCGGGTGAACGGTCTGCCCGCGGGGCAACTCGTGCACTACCGGGTACGCCTGGACGGGGAAGACGGTGCGAGCTCGGAGACACTCACCGGTGTCTTCCGCACGGCGCCGACCGCGCCCGCCGACATCTCGCTGCTGTGGTCCGGTGACGTCGCGGGCCAGGGCTTCGGGATCAACCCCGACCTCGGCGGTATGAAGGTGTTCTCCGCCATGGCCGCTCGCGACCCGCACTTGTTCCTGCACTCCGGCGACTGCATCTACGCCGACAACGCGCTCAAAGAGTCGGTGACGCTGCCCGACGGCCGGGTCTGGCGCAACATCACCGCCGAGGCGAAGAACGCGCCCGCGGAAACCCTCGACCAGTTCCGCGGCAACTACGCCTACAACCTCACCGACGACAACTACCGCCGGTTCAACGCCGCCGTCGCCCAGATCGTCCAGTGGGACGACCACGAGACCACCAACAACTGGTCCCCCGGCGGCACGGTGGCCGCCGACAAGGGCTACACCGAGCGCAGCATGGACACCCTCGCGACGCGGGCCTGGCAGGCCTTCCACGAGTGGATGCCCTTGGAGCCCAAGGAAGCCGTCGACGGCCGTCTCTACCGCAAGATCTCCTACGGCCCGCTGCTGGACGTGTTCGTCCTCGACATGCGCGCCTACAAGGACGCCAACACCGCCAATACCGCGGCCAAGGGCCAGATCCTGGGCGCCGCCCAGACCAGGTGGCTCACCGACGGACTGAAGGACTCCAAGGCCACCTGGAAGATCGTCGCCGCCGACCTGCCGCTGGGCGTCATCGTCCCCGACGGCAAGACCGCCTTCGAAGGCCCCGCCAACGCCGCCCCCGGCGCACCCTCCGGCCGCGAAACCGAGATCGCCCAGGTGCTCTCGGCGATCAAGGCGAACAAGGTCGCCGACGTCGTCTGGCTCACCGCGGATGTCCACTACACGGCCGCGCACCACTACTCCCCCACCCGCGCCGCCTTCACCGATTTCGACGAGTTCTGGGAGTTCGTCTCGGGCCCGCTCAACGCGGGCGCGTTCGGCCCCAACCCCCTCGACCCCACCTTCGGGCCCGAAGCCGTGTACGTCCACGCGCCGCCCACACCCAACACCTCCCCGATGGACCCGGAGTACCAGCACTTCGGTGAGGTGAAGATCGACGGCCGCACCGGAGAAATGACCGTCAACTTGTGCGACGCGACCGGAAAAGTCCTGTTCACCAAGCAACTCGCGCCCACGCGGAAATAGGTGCGAAGTACCCTGCGCAAGAACCGCGCACCTGTGGTTAGCTATGCGGTCATGGGCACGCCGCATACCGTCATCTCCGAAGAATATCTCCCCACCGACACGGCGGATGTCGTTCGCACTGTGCGTGATTCGCGCGGCCGGTCGGAACGGTTGACGGTGCGCGGCGGTGAACAGACCGAAGAGTCGTATGGTCTGACCGATCAGCGCGGCGTGCTCTCGCTGCGCAAGATGAACTCGGTGCTCGACATCAACCTGGGTCGGCGCACCGTGCGCGTGCAGGCGGGCGCGAAGCTGTCCGAGATCGACCGCCGCCTCGGCGCGCACAGCCTCGGCCTGCCGGTGGTCGGCGATCATCGCGACATCACCGCGGGCGGTTTCGCCTCCGTGGGCGGGGTGAGCACCGCCTCGCACCGCTACGGCATGTTCATCGACCAGATCGTCGACCTCGAGTACGTCGACCCCGACGGCCGGATCGGCACCTGCGGGCGCGGTCACCACACCGAGCGTTTCCACCGCATCCTCGGCGCGGGCGGTCGCGCGGGCATCATCACCGCGCTGACCCTCGATGTGGTCGAGGTCGACAAAGACCACACCATGCTCACCACCGACGCCGACCGGTTCCTCGACTTCGACTCCTTCGTCGAGCACGCGACCAACGAGATCACCAACCCCGGCAGCGCGGCGCTCCAGGTCGGCCGCTGGGTCGACACCGCCCCGCTGAAGGTGGCGCGCCCCGTCGGCACCGGCCAGGTGACCCTCGGCGCCGTCCGCTTCGGTCAGTGGTCGAGCCTGTACCCCACCGCACCCACCCGTGGCCTGCGGGCCCGGCGCGAGGTCGGCACGCGGACCCGGAAGTCGTTGGGCGCCATCGCCTCCGCCGCGGGCGGGCGGGCGGGCATGCCGGTCCGCAACGCGGCGGCGGGCGCGCTGATGTTCGCGCCGAAGGTGCTCACCATGCGCGACGCCGAGTACCTGGCCGACACCGTCATCAACTCCTCCGAGCGCGGCCCCGCCTACCGTGTCGGCGTGTTCGCCCCACTGGCCAACTACGGTTCGGTCTTCTACGGCCTGCACGACCTGTTCTCGGCCCACCGCGAACGCTCGGGCTGCTTCACCGTCATCTCCGCGATGACCTACGGCGTGCGCTCGGAGTACCTGCGCGCCGAAGCCGCCGCCCGTGGCCTCACCCCGGCCGACTACGGCCTGATCACCTTCACCTGCCGCCTGCGCCCCTCGGCCCTGCCCTCGGAGCAGCTGCGCGAGATCGTCGCAGGCATCGACGACATCTGCCGCTCGGAGCAGGCCCTGCGCTACAGCGTCTGAGGCCGGATTTCTCGACGGGAAACGCACGACGGATGATTCATCCCGTCGTGCGTTTCTCGTTTCCCGCCGTGGAGTTCACGCTTTCGGGCACCCATCTGCGCGCGTATGCGCAATGTGATACCGGCGTATCTGCTGGTCATGCAGGGTTCGACAGCGGCGATCTGACTATCAGGCATATCCGTCTCCCAGTGGATGGGATAGTCGGCTCTACGAATCACTCGGAGAAAGTGTGATGTCGGTTACGCATTCCGATCGTTCTTCGGATGCGAGCCCCATCCTCGAAAGGACCTCCGATGGTCGCTTCCACTCCGACGCCCGCCGCGGACCGCTGGACCCCACGCCTGATCTTCTCGCTCGCCTCGATCGTGCTCCTCCTGGAGATGCTCGCGGTGAGCTACATGATGATCTCGACGGCCCTACCCTCGATCGCCGCGCACTACCAGACCACCCAGGGCGCCTGGCTGCTGACGTCGTTCCTGCTGGTCGGCGCCGTCACCGCACCGCTGATCGGCAAGCTGGCCGACATGTACGGCAAGCGCAAAGCCCTGCTCGGTTGTGTGGCCGTCGCCGCGGCGGGATCGTTGCTGTCCGCGATCGCGGGCAGCTACGCGGTCCTGATCGCCGGCCGTGCGCTGACCGGCCTGCTCATCCCCTGCCTGTTCCTGAGCTATTCGCTGATCCGGGATGTGTTCCCGGCGAGGACGATCGCGCTGGCGGTCAGCATCGCGACCAGCGGCATGGGGCTGATCGCGATTCCCGCGCCGTTCCTCACCGGGTGGCTGATCGACAATCACGGGTTCCGCAGCATCTTCTGGTTCTTCGTCATCGGTCTCGCCGTGCTGGGCGCGCTGATCTATGCCACCACGGCCGAATCGTCGGTGCGGCTGCGCTCACGGATCGATCCGCTCGGCGCGATTCTGCTCGGCGGCGGTATCGCCGGCGTACTCATCGCGGTCAGCTTCGGGCCGACCTGGGGCTGGCGTGACAGCTCGACCCTGGCATACCTCGCCGGTGGCGTGGTGCTGCTGCTGGTGTGGCTGGTGAGCGCGCGAATGATCCGGGAACCGCTGATCGACCTCGATGTGCTCGGCCGTCGTTCGGTACTGCTCACCACCATCGGCGCCGGACTCTGCTACGGCGCCAGCGGGCTGTTCACCATCCTGCTGCCGATGATGGCCATGACACCCGCCGTGTTCGGGCTCGACTACGGATTCGGCGTCACCGCCGAGGGTTTCGCGATCTTCCAGGCGCCGGTGGGGTTGATGGTGGTAGTCGGCGGTGTGCTCGTCGGTGTGCTGGTCGGCCGCCGCGACGTCCGCCCCCGCATTCTGATGACCTGCGGCATGCTGTTGATGGCCATCGGATTCACGCTGACCGCCGCCGTGCACGACAGCAAGCCGCTGCTGATCGTCTTCGCGGGCATCTTCGGCACCGGCATGGGCATGGCCTACGCCGCCATTCCGAATCTGCTGATCGAGGCCGTGCCGCCGCAGTTGCAGGCGGGCACCGCGAGCATCGTCGGTGTCTCGCAGAGCGTGTTCCCCGCCGTCCTGCCGGTCATCGCGTTCACGATCATAAACAACTCCTACATCGCGCCGATCCCGCCGGAGATGACGCAGGGCGCGGTGTTCTATCTGGACCGCGGCTTCACGATCGCCTTCCTGATCGGCGCCGTCACCGCGCTCATCGGTGCGATTGTCGCCGCGGCGCTGCCCCGCCGGATCGTGCAGCTGTCCGCTCCGCGCAAGGTGGAAGGGCCGGAGGAGGAAGGACTGGTGTTCGCGCACTGAGGCATTCGATGCAACGAGCCGGTCGTGCGGTCGCACGGCCGGCTCGGTCGTTCTCGGAGGCACCTCTTCCGGCAACGAAAACGGTCGCCGCGACCCCCTCACCTCGAGGGAGTCTCGACGACCGTGTCGTGCGGTGTCAGTGCTTCTCGGCACCCAGGTAGTACTCGAACACCAGGCCGGCTGCGGCGGCGAGCACGAGCACCACGCCGAGACCGATCAGCCAGAACTGGAAGAACGCCAGGCCCAGCGCGGTGACCGAACCAGCGGCCGCCAGGAGGATGGGCCAGAAGCTACCGGGCGAGAAGAAGCCCAGGTCGCCCGCGCCGTCGACGATCTCGGCCTCTTCGTAGTCCTCGGGCCGCAGGTCGATGCGGCGCGCGACGAACCGGAAGTAGGTGCCGATGATCAGCGACAGGCCCGCGGTCAGCACGATCGCGGTGGTGCCCGCCCACTCGATGCCGGTGCGCGACTGCGCGGTGAAGAACCCGTAGACGATGCCCACCAGGATGAAGAAGGCCGTGAGCAGTTCGAAGATCCGCGCTTCGATCCTCATATCAGAATCCTCACTTGCTCTCGTTCACCGAAGCGCTCTTGGCATCGCGCTTGGTGTTGAAGGGGTACGTGGAGGTGGCCACCGGCGACTCGCCGATCGATGCCAGCGCCTCACCGTTGGTCTTGCCCTCGATGCGCGCCTGCATGTACTTGGCGTACTTCTCCGGCGAGACCGCGCGGACCTCGAAGTTCATCATCGAGTGGTAGGTGCCGCACATCTCCGCGCAGCGGCCGACGAACGCGCCTTCCTTCTCGATCTCGGAGATCTGGAAGACGTTGTCGGACTGGTTTTCCTTCGGGTTCGGCATCACGTCGCGCTTGAACATGAACTCCGGCACCCAGAAGGCGTGGATCACGTCGGCGGCGGCGAGCTGGAACTCGATGCGCTTACCGGTCGGCAGCACCAGGACCGGAATCTCTTCGCTGGAGCCGAAGGTCTCGACCTTGTCGTAGTGCAGGTACGAGAGGATGTCGTTGGCCGGCTTGCCGTGCAACGGACCCGGCTGCGGGTGACCCTTTTCGTTCTTCAGCTCACGGTATTCGGCGAGCTGCTCTTCGTTCAGCAGCTCTCGCTCGGTGTCGATGCCGTTCCAGGTGAGACCGCCGACGTTGTTGATGTTGCGGTAGCCGAACTTCCAGTTCCACTGGAAGGCGGTCACGTCGACGGTGACATCCGGGTTGTCGGTCTTCTCGTGCACGTAGTTCTGCACGACCACGGTGAAGTAGAACAGCACCGCGATGATCACGAACGGGATCGCCGTGTAGGTCAGCTCCAGCGACACGTTGTACCCGGTCTGGCGCGGGAACTCCGGGGAGTTCTTGCGCTTGCGGTGGAAGATGACCGTCCAGAAGGTCAGACCCCAGACCAGCACGCCCATGGCGAGCGCGGCCAGCACCGACCAGGTCCACAGCTCACGCATCCGGGTGGCCTGCGGGGTGATACCCGATGGCCAGCCGAACCGGAGCCAAACATTGTCGATCGAGCAGCCCGAGACGAGCATCGCGGTGATCCCCAAGGACACCGCCAGCCCGGCCCGCCGAAGGATCCGGCCCTGCCGACCCTTGACGGGTCGTGCCCCGATCTCTTCGCTCGCCTTGTGCGCCACGCTCACGCCTTCCTGGTCGCCACACATTCCGACACATTGCGTCGTCCGGGCGGCGATTCGCCCGTTCCGACACCTCTTCAAAGCAGTTTCAGGCCGTCCCGAAGTATTGCCGCTGTGACGCCTGCACACCTGAGAAGGACCTGAGTACTACGCAGCGTAGACCAAAGGGGGCACTGTCTTGTCGCGGGGTCACTTTCGACACTCCGCCGTGACGTCACCGATCATCGCGACCTGCGGTTTGACCCCCGTCCGGTGACCGGGTGCCCCGCGCGAGCGGGCGAGCGCGGCGTGTCGGGCAGGTGTGCGGCATACTCGGACACAGCGTTTCGGCCCGTTTGTGGCCACCCATCATCGAACGAGAGAAGGTTGGTCGACACCGTGTGCGGACTGCTCGGATTCCTGACAGCTGATTCCGCGACGACCGCGGTGGTCGATCAGGTGTACGACGCGCTGCACTGCCAGCGGCATCGTGGCCCGGACGAGAAGGGCACCTGGCACGACGATCACATGATCTTCGGGTTCAACCGCCTGTCCATCATCGATATCGAGCACTCGCACCAGCCGCTGCGCTGGGGCCCCGCGGACAACCCGCAGCGCTACGCGATGACCTTCAACGGCGAGATCTACAACTACCTCGAGCTGCGCGAGCAGCTGGCCGCCGAGCACGGCGCCGAATTCCCCGATGCCAAGATCTTCGCCACCGACGGTGACGGCGAGGCCATCGTGGCCGCCTTCCACTTCTGGGGCCCCGAGGCCGTGCGCAAGCTGCGCGGCATGTTCGCCTTCGCGATCTGGGACACCGAGACCTCGGAACTGTTCCTGGCGCGCGATCCGTTCGGCATCAAGCCGCTGTTCATCGCCACCGGCCCCGGCGGCACCGCCTTCGCCAGCGAGAAGAAGAGCCTGCTGGAACTGCTGAGCCCGCTCGACCTGTCCGACGAGCTCGACCCGCGCGCGCTCGAGCACTACACGGTGCTGCAGTACGTGCCAGAGCCCGAGTCGCTGCACCGCAACATCCGCCGCCTCGAATCCGGCAACTACGCCACGGTGAAGCTCGGCCAGGAGCCGGTGACGACCCGCTACTTCCGCCCCGACTTCCGGGTTCGCCCGTTCGCGGAGGGTTCGGAGAAGGCCCGCTACGCCGAGATCGCCGCCGCGCTGGAGGACTCGGTCGCCAAGCACATGCGCGCCGACGTCACCGTCGGTTCGTTCCTGTCCGGCGGCATCGACTCCACCGCCATCGCCGCGCTGGCCATGCGCCACAACCCGAAGCTGATCACCTTCACCACCGGCTTCGAGCGCGAGGGGTACTCCGAGGTCGACGTGGCCGCCGAGAGCGCCGAGCTGATCGGCGCCCGCCACATCGTCAAGGTGGTCTCCCCCGCCGAGTTCGCCGCCGCGATTCCGGAGATCGTCTGGTATCTCGACGATCCGGTCGCCGACCCGGCCCTTGTCCCGCTGTACTTCGTGGCCAAGGAAGCCCGCAAGCACGTCAAGGTGGTGCTCTCCGGCGAGGGCGCCGACGAACTGTTCGGCGGCTACACGATCTACCGGGAACCGTTGTCGCTCAAGCCTTTCGAGTACCTGCCGAGCGGTGTGCGCAAGCTCGTCGGCAAACTCAGCGACAAGATCCCCGACGGCAGGCGCGGCAAGTCGCTGCTGCACCGGGGATCGCTGTCGCTCGAAGAGCGCTACTACGGCAACGCCCGCAGCTTCAACGACGCCCAGCTGCGCGCGGTGCTGCGCGACTTCCGCCCCGAGTGGACCCACCAGGACGTGACCGCCCCGATCTACGCCCAGTCCGCGGGCTGGGACCCGGTCGCGCGCATGCAGCACCTCGATCTGTTCACCTGGCTGCGCGGCGACATCCTGGTCAAGGCCGACAAGATGACCATGGCCAACTCACTGGAACTGCGCGTGCCGTTCCTGGACAACGAGGTCATGCGCGTCGCCGAAGGCATCCCCTTCGACCAGAAGATCACCAAGGAAACCTCGAAGTACGCGCTGCGCCGGGCCCTGGACGGGATCGTCCCCGACCACGTCCTCCACCGCGCCAAGCTCGGCTTCCCGGTCCCGTTGCGCCACTGGCTGCGCGGCACCGAACTCTACGACTGGGCCGAAACCCAGATCGCCGAGTCCCAGACCGACCACCTGCTGAACAAGCCGGCCATCCTCCAGATGCTCCGCGACCACAAGGCAGGCCTGTCGGACCACAGCCGCCGCCTCTGGACCGTCCTGGTCTTCATGGTCTGGCACGGCATCTTCGTCGAAGACCGCATCAAGCCGGAGATCCAAGAACCGGTCTACCCGGTCTCGCTGTAACCCACGGAAAAACGCCCCCTGGTTCGAAAGATCCAGGGGGCGTTCGTGT
Organism: Nocardia sp. NPDC058519; assembly: GCF_042719755.1. NCBI lineage: Bacteria > Bacillati > Actinomycetota > Actinomycetes > Mycobacteriales > Nocardiaceae > Nocardia > Nocardia sp. NPDC058519. The sequence goes on from NZ_JBHXNK010000040.1 coordinate 38,195, forward strand.
TCCGTAGGTCAGAGCAGGAAGGCCAGTTCGTCGGCGGCGTCGGTGCCGTAGGCCTTGGTGAGGCGCTCGAGTGCGTCTTCGGTGTTGAGGGTCCACTCCTGGGTGCCGGTGGTCTCCAGGATGAGGACGGCGATCAGGGAGCCGAGCTGGGCGGCGCGCTCCAGGCTCAGGCCCGCGCGGTGTGCGGTGAGGAAGCCGGCGCGGAAACCGTCGCCGACACCGGTCGGGTCGACCTTGGCCACCTCGGGCACCACGCCGACGCGGACCTCGGTGCCGTCGGCGTCGACCACGAGCACACCCTCGGAGCCCAGCGTGGTGACCCGGATGCCTACCTTGGCGGTGATGTCGGCTTCGCTGAGGCCGGTCTTCTGCTGCAGCAGGGCCCACTCGTACTTGTTGGTGAACAGGTAGGCCGCACCGTCGACCAGTTCGCTCGCCTGCTCGCCGTCGAGGCGGGCCAGCTGCTGGGACGGATCGGCGGCGTAGGCGATGCCCTTCGCCTTGGCCTGGCGGGTGTGCGCGACCATCGCCTCCGGATCGTTCGCGCCCACGAGCACCAGGTCGATATCGTGCGCGGCGGCGATCGCGGCGATGTCGATATCGCGCGCCTCGCTCATCGCACCCGGGTAGAACGACGCGATCTGCGCCATCGTCTCATCGGTGGTGCACACGAACCGCGCGGTGTGCGACGTCGTGGAGACGTGCACCGCCGAGCAGTCGACGCCGCTGGCCTCCAGCCACTGGCGGTACTCGGCGAAATCGGCGCCGACGGCACCGACGAGCACCGGACGCTGCTTCAGCAGCCCCATCGCGTAGGCGATGTTGCCCGCCACTCCGCCACGGCGGATCTGCAGATCGTCGACGAGAAAGCTCAGGGACACATGATCGAGTTGATCAGCGAGCAGCGCATCGGCGAACCGGCCGGGAAAGCGCATGAGGTGGTCGGTGGCGATGGATGCGGACACGGCAACAGACACGAGGCATGGCCCCTTCGACGCTAGAGGTAGGAAGACAAAGAAGTCCGGGATCACCGGATCCCGGACTTCAACGTTAGCAAGCGCTACCGCCTGTGGTTCACCTGTTCGCTACCTCGCCACGCAACCACAATGTTCACGGCCGCGACCTGGAGGGCGAGGTTACGGCGCCGCTAACTCGCGGCGCCGAACATCAGTTGAACGAATCGCCGCAGGCGCAGGAGCCGGTGGCTTGCGGGTTGTCGATGGTGAAGCCCTGCTTCTCGATGGTGTCGACGAAGTCGATCGAGGCGCCGTCGATGTACGGGGCGCTCATGCGGTCGACAGCCAACTTCACGCCGGAGAACTCGACGACGATGTCACCGTCGAGGATGCGATCGTCGAAGAACAGCTGGTAGCGCAGACCGGCACAGCCACCGGGCTGCACGGCGATCCGCAGGGCCAGGTCGTCGCGGCCCTCCTGGTCGAGCAGCGCCTTCGCCTTGATGGCTGCAGCGTCGGTCAGCGTCGCACCGTGGGTCTCGGTGGCGGTCTCGTTCTGCACAGTCATGGACACTCCTAGTTCGACTCAGCCCGTCAACGGACCTCAGGTGCACAGCGCACGACTGATTTCAACGCTGTCGCAGCAACTGCTATTCCTATTTTGCCACCCTCGGCGCAGCCGAGTAGACGCCACCTGGGTGCTTGCGCCCACAGTACGCCCTATAACGGCGTGATCTGCGTCGCAGACCGCCTGGTATGAGATCGGGCCCACCGCTGAGCGGACCGCATTTCCCGATGGTCGGCATCATCGAATAGCCTGGTGAACGTGAAATTGTTCCGTCGCGACGAGTCCAGCACCACCGACGAGTCCGTCGACCCGTCGGTGTCCGGCTCCGAACAGGCCGCCGCCACCACTTCGACCACCCCCGGTAAGGGCAAGCCGACGCCGAAAAGGCGTGAGGCCGAAGGCAAGCGGCGCGGCCCTGTCGCGCCCGCCCCACTGACCGCCAAGGAAGCCCGCGCTCGCCGCAAGGCCGTCAAGGGCACCAAACAGGACCGCAAGGCCGCCGCGGCCGACCGCCGCGCCGCCGTGCAGGACCGCCGTGCCCGCATGCTGGCCGGCGAGGACAAGTACCTGCTGCCCCGCGATCAGGGCCCGGTCCGCGCGTACGTGCGCGACCTGGTGGACGCCCGCCGCAACCTGGTCGGCCTGTTCATGCCGATGGCGCTGGTGCTGATCCTGTCGATGTTCGTGGCCCCCGGCCTGCAGACCATCGTCACCCTGGCCATGCTGGTGATGATGGTCTTCATGATCATCGAGGGCTTCGTCCTCGGCAAGATCGTGAACAACCGGGTGATCGAGCGCTTCCCCGACACGACCGACACCGGCTTCAAGCTCGGCTGGTACGCCTTCGTCCGCGCCTCCCAAATCCGCAAGATGCGCGCCCCGAAGCCCCGAGTCGGCCCCGGCGACGCGGTCTGATTTCTCCCCGAACCTCGAATGCCGTCTCATCCACCCGGATGGGGCGGCATTCGTGTTTTCAGTGATGACTGGGACGGATGTAGTCGGCGTAGCCTGCGATGGCCTTGAGTTCGATGTCCATGCGCTGGGCGTCGCGGTCGATGATTCCGGTGGTTCCGGTGGTGCCGCGCCCGATCAGTACGGCGAGTCCGATGATGGCGGCGAGGACGATCAGGAAAGTAAGCATGGCAGTAATTTTGCGCTCGATGATTTTCAGCCGAAAGTGGCTGTTCTGTCATTGTGCGTAAAGATTCAGCCAGCTACGATGAGACATGCTCTCGAACGTCGCCGTGGTCCTCAACGACCGGCTCGCCATGTTCGAATTCGGTGTCGTCTGTGAGGTTTTCGGCCTCGACCGCACCGCGGACGGCCTACCCGGCTTCGACTTCCGGGTCTGCGGCGCCGAGCCCGGCAAGCCACTGCGCTCGACCACCCCCGGCATCTCCGTCACCCCCGACTTCGGCCTCGACCAACTCGCGAAGGCCGACCTGGTCGCCATCCCCGCCTCCCCGATCGGCAAGTACGACGACCGGGTTCTCGAAGCGGTGCGCGACGCGGCCGATGCGGGCGCGACCGTCCTCACCGTCTGCTCGGGTGCCTTCCTGGCCGGCGCGGCGGGTCTGCTCGACGGCCGCAAGTGCACCACCCACTGGCGTTATGTCGACAAACTCGCCGCGATGTTCCCCGAGGCCACCGTCGACCCCGACGTCCTGTTCGTCGACGAGGGCAACCTGATCACCAGCGCGGGCACGGCCGCGGGCATCGACGCCTGCCTGCACCTGGTCCGCCGCGAGATCGGCACCGCCGCCGCCAACGGCATCGCGCGCCGCATGGTCGTCCCGCCGCAACGCGACGGCGGCCAGCGTCAGTTCATCGAACAGCCGGTTCCCGAGTGCAGCTCCGCAGGCCTGTCCACCACCCTGGCGTGGCTCACCGAGAACCTCGCTCACCCGCACACCGTCGACGAACTCGCGGCCCGCTCCAGCATGTCCACCCGCACCTTCGCCCGCCGCTTCGCCGCCGAGACCGGCACCACTCCGGTCAAGTGGCTCACCACCCAGCGTGTGCTGTTCGCCAAGCACCTGCTCGAAACCACCGACATGGCTCTGGAGCGGATCGCCGACGAGTCCGGTTTCGGCTCCGGCGCCCTGTTGCGCCACCACTTCCAGCGCCACGTCGGCATCGCTCCCACCGAATACCGGCGCCGCTTCGGCGCGGCCAGCTGAGCAACCGTCCATTATTTTGTGTGGAATACCGATCTGAACGCTTTTCCGCAAAAAAGGCGCCGAACTCCACAGTGCACGAATGAAACGAGTCGGCTACCCTGAGATGGACAGGTGAAATCCCGGCCGCCCGTAGCAGTGTGGTCGTCAGCGCGGCATTTCGATGCCCTGGACGGTAGGGTATTCGAGCCATGCGTAGCAGCGAACTCAAGGAAGCCGATACCGAGCTCGCCCCGAATTTCCCCGAGCCTCATATCATAGCCGCGGATCGCTCGTGGCGAATTCTTATCGCGGCGGGTTCGGATGCCGTCGGATCGCTCGACAGCGAACTCCCCCGATATGGCCACCAGGTCGCCACCGTCGACACCGGAAGAATGGCACTGAAGCTGTTCGATCGCGCCGATCTGGTTCTGCTCGATCCCGATCTCCCCGATTTCGACGGATTCGAGGTATGCCGTTCCATCCGGGCGCGACATACGATTCCGATCATCGTTGTCACCGATCGCAATTCCGAATTGGACTGCGTACTCGGCCTGCGCTCGGGCGCCGACGACTATGTCACCCGCCCGTTCGGCATCAGGGAACTCATGGCCCGCATCGACTCGCTCATGCGACGGGTCAGCCCGCAGCCCGAGAGCGGCCGGACCACCACCAACTGTGGCGCGCTGCGCGTGGACGAGGGTGCCCGCGAGGCGACCCTGCACGGCCGCGCGCTCGCACTCACCAGGAAAGAGTTCGACCTGCTGCTGATGCTGTCGCGCAGGCCGGGAATCGTGGTGTCGCGCAAGCAGATCCTGGGTGAGGTCTGGGACGGTTCCTGGTCGCAGCACACGGTGGACACGCACGTCAGCAGCCTGCGGGCGAAGCTGGGAGCCAGCGATTGGATCGTCGCGGTCCGCGGTGTCGGCTTCAAGCTGATGCCGCGAGCCTGAGCGAGGTACGACGAAAGCCGCCGGCTCCCGAGGAGCCGGCGGCTTCGCTGACTCAGCTGCTGACCGCGACCACGTTCAGGTTCTCGTCGAACGCGAATCCGGGAGGCGCCTCGCCGGTGCGCAGCACCTTGATGAACTTCATCCGGGCGATCCGCCAGCCGACGGCGGTGCGCCGGACATCGGCATCGAGGTAGCCCCACACCAGCAGCGGCGCCTCACCCGGCACCACGTGCTTATGGGTGGCGGTGAGATTGAGCCGCACCGCGGCGGAATCACCGTCGATATCGGCGTGGCAATCGGTGGTGGTGTGATGCGTCGGTCCGAACAGATTGACCACATAGGTCATGTGTGCGGCAATTCCCTCGATGCCCCGATAATCCTCGGGCGGCAATTCGAGCAGGACATCGTCGGTGAAAATGGCTTCCGCCCACGCGTCGTCCATCGATTTGCGATCTTCGAAAAAGAAGAATGTATCGAAGAGGGCCGCGATCTCACGATGGTCGCGCAATTCACGGACTTCCGCGCGCAGCGATTCCAGCTCGGCACGGAGAGTGGTGTCGTTCATCATTTATCCCTGAGATTCCTCGCTACCGATGGTAGCGGTTGGATTTTCCGATTTCGGCTTGTCGAAACGGCCCGTGATGCGGAAGCCGTCGCGAATGTTGAGTGACATGAGCACGATATTCGTAGCACCGGCGACGAGTTCGAGCGCCTGCACGCCGTAAAACAACGGCCCGAACTCGTCGCGGCCCGCGAGGACCGAAAGGGTGATCGCCGAGGGAATGAGCACGAGCAGCCCATTGCCGGCGATGAAGGGCATCCGGTGCTTCTTCGCGACGATGGCGGGCATCGTCGAGTCGCCTGCCAGCCGGAAGCCGGTGCCGCCGGTGGCGGCGAGCGCGAGAACCAGGATCGGCAGGGCCCACGGGATGGTCTGCTTCACCGCGATGATCGCGTCCCTGGAACCACTGAGCTCGCTCACCACCGTCGAGGTCCAGAAGGTGAGGATGGTGAGTAATCCGATCGTGCCCGCGACGGGATGGATGCGGGAGAGCATGGTTTACCTCTCTTCGATGGTCATGTGGCCCGATCGGCCTCGAGATTGCCGATCGCCTGTCGAACCATGCGGATGAAGTCGTCACCGCGGACGTCGGGGAACCCCGAGGTCGCGATGCCGTTCACCTCCCCAGCCGCATCGATCAGCGCGGTGCGCAATCGACGGGATCGGTCGGTGAGGTAGATCAGCGCTCGCCGGCCGTCCTGCGGGTCGGCGGTGCGCTGGATGAGGCCGTCGCGCTCCATCCGCTTGAGCGTGTGGGCCATCGTCGACTGGTCGATCCGGACCTTCTCGCAGAGTTGCAGCTGCGAGATCCCCTCCTCCTCGTACAGCGCGAGCAGTTGTGCGAACTGCCCGGGCACCACGCCGTGCCCGGCGATGCGATCGCGCAGTGCCTGTTCCATAAGCCGCGCCAGATGGTTGATCACGTACCCCAGGGAGTTGCTCCGATCCATCGGTAGCGTCTCGAGCGGTTCCATACCCACCTTCCATCGTCGTTGATCTGCGGCTACCGCCAGATTACATGGCAAGCCATGTAATCGCGACCGGTAGCCGACCCCCGGTCGACCCGGTGACAGCGCGCGATGCTAAGGCCGGCGCGGGCGGCAGGCAACCGGGCGGAGTGAAACCTGAACCAGCCCGGATGAATTGGACGAATCCCACAGAGTGCGGGGCCATGACCGGGCAGCTCCTGAAGATTCCCGGAGGTTCCGTTCACCATGTGGTGATCTTCGCTACGGACGATTGGTGAAGCGTCCCAACAACTTTCAGGAGGCACCGTGCGTAGAGTGTTGATCGCCAACCGCGGTGAGATCGCCGTAAGAATCGCACGAGCCTGCCGCGATGCCGGGATCACCGCAGTGGCGGTGTACGCCGATCCCGACCGCGACGCACTACATGTCCGCACCGCCGACGAAGCCTACGCACTGGGCGGCGACACCGCGCAGTCCAGTTATCTGAATGTCGAGGCCGTGCTCGCCGCGGCACGGGCCGCGGGTGCCGACGCGGTACACCCCGGCTACGGCTTCCTGTCGGAGAACGCGGATTTCGCCGCCGCGGTCCTCGCGGCCGGCCTGATCTGGATCGGTCCGCCGCCCTCGGTGATCCGCGATCTCGGTGACAAGGTCACCGCCCGCACGATCGCGGTCGCGGCGGGGGCACCGATCGTGGCGGGCACTCCCGGCCCGGTGTCGGATCCGGACGAGGTCGTGGCGTTCGCCCGTACACACGGGCTGCCGGTCGCCATCAAGGCCGCGTACGGCGGCGGTGGTCGCGGGCTCAAGGTGGCCCGCACGCTCGAGGAGATCCCGGAGTGCTTCGCCTCGGCGGTCCGCGAGGCCACGGCCGCGTTCGGTCGCGGCGAGTGCTTCGTCGAACGCTATCTGGATTCCCCGCGACACGTGGAGACCCAGTGCCTTGCCGATGAGGCAGGCACCGTGGTCGTGGTCTCGACCAGGGATTGTTCGCTCCAGCGCCGTCATCAGAAGCTCGTCGAGGAGGCGCCGGCGCCGTTCCTCACGCCCGCGCAGCACAGTGCGCTGGTCGAGTCCTCCAAAGCAATCCTGCGTGCCGCGGGCTATCGAGGCGCGGGCACCTGCGAGTTCCTGATCGGCGCCGACGGCACTCTGTCCTTCCTCGAGGTCAACACCCGGTTGCAGGTGGAGCACCCGGTCTCGGAGGAGGTCACGGGTATCGACCTGGTCCGCGAACAACTGCGCATCGCCGCGGGTGGTCTCCTCGACTACCCCGATCCCCCCACGCGTGGTCACTCGATCGAATTCCGTATCAACTGCGAGGACGCCGGGCGCAACTTCACGCCGATGCCGGGCACGATCACCGGCTACCGGACCCCGAGCGGGCCGGGGGTGCGGGTCGACTCCGGGGTCGAGGCCGGCACCACGGTCGGCGCGAACTGGGATTCGCTGCTGGCCAAGCTCATCGTCACCGGCGAGGACCGGACCCAGGCACTGCAACGGGCGGCCCGCGCGTTGAGCGAGTTCCAGATCGACGGCATCGCGACCGTGCTGCCACTGCACCGCGCGGTGGTCACCGACCCCGACTTCACCGACGCGCCTTTCCGCGTGCACACCCGCTGGATCGAGACCGAGTTCGACAACGTCATCGAGCCCTACCCGGATACCGCCGCCACGCCCGGTGCCTCGGCGCCGCGCGAGACGGTGGTGCTCGAAGTCCGCGGCAAGCGGGTGGAGGTGACCCTGCCCGCGCGCGGCCACAAACCGGCGTCCCGGCCCTCGCCCCGCCCCCACCGCGCGAGCGCCACCACGACACCGAGCGGCGACTCACTGACCGCCCCGATGGCCGGGACGCTCGTGAAAATCGCTGCCGCCGAGGGTGATTCGGTGGCATCCGGGCAGCTCATCGCGGTGATCGAGGCGATGAAGATGGAACAACCGGTCACCGCGCACAAGGCAGGCACTGTCATCGGCCTGATCACCGACATCGGCACCAGCATCGGCAGCGGCGCCGTGCTGTGCCGGATCCAGAACTGAACCGCAGAGGAGCCGACACCGGATGCATACGACAGTCACGGTCGCCAGGACGACCACCACCGCGGCCCGCGACCGCCTGGCGGCGAAGTTCGCCGAGCACGATGCCGCGGCCACCCCGACGGACGCGAAAATCGTTCGCCGCCAGCTGTTCCACTATCACGACGACCTGTTCATCCACATCGTCGACAGCGATACACCCCTGTCCGGCGAACCCGACGGCCCCGACCTGGGTGGCGACATCGCACCGTTCGACACGACGGCGCGTGCCCAGCGCTACTACCACTGGCTGCCCGGCCCGGTGGACCCCGCCATGTTCAGCACCCTCGTCGTGAATCGCCTCGTCCCCGAACGCCGCCCGCAGGTCGCGCAGCTGTTCGCCGACTTCGACACCACCGACGTCCCGCATCGGATGGGCACCCGGCGCAGGCAGCTCTTCGCTCTCGGCGGCGTCTATTTCCACCTGCAGGACTTCGAGACCCCCGACGGCGGTGAGGTGATCGCGCAGGCCTGGAAGCAGGCCGACCCGCGCTTCATCCAGATCTGCGACGACCTCGACCCCCTGATCGACAAGTACGACTCGACGACCTGGCGCAAGCCGGCCGACGCGGTCGCACACCGCTTCTACCACTGGGAGGCACAGTGAACACCCGGCGCGTCGTCATCACCGGAATGGAGGTGATCGCCCCCGGCGGAGTCGGCACCAAGCAGTTCTGGGAACTGCTCACCGCCGGCCGCACCGCCACCCGGCGGATCAGCTTCTTCGATCCCGAACAGTTCCGGTCCAAGGTCGCCGCCGAGGTCGACTTCGACCCCGAACTGCACGGCCTGACCCCCCACGAGATCCAGCGACTCGACCGTGCCGCACAGTTCGCCGTCGTCGGTGCGCGCAGCGCGGTGGCCGACAGCGGACTCGAATTCGACACCGTCGACCCGTATTCGATCGGGGTCGCGCTGGGCAGCGCGGTCGGCGCGACGATGCGCCTGGAGCAGGACTACCGCGTCATCAGCAATGGCGGGCGGCTGGAACTGGTCGACCAGAAGTACGCCGACCAGCACCTCTACCACCACCTGTCCCCCGGCTCGTTCGCCGCCGAGGTGGCCTTCGCGGTCGGTGCCCAGGGCCCCGCGACCGTGGTGTCCTCGGGCTGCACCTCCGGTCTCGACTCGGTCGGCTACGCCGCCCAGCTCATCGCCGAGGGCTCGGTGGACATCATGGTCACCGGCGCCTCCGACGCGCCGATCTCGCCGATCACCATGGCCTGCTTCGACGCGATCAAGGCGACCACCCCGCGCCACGATGCCCCCGAAACCGCGTCCCGGCCCTTCGACGCCTCCCGCACCGGTTTCGTCCTCGGCGAGGGCGCGGCCCTGTTCGTCCTCGAGGAACTGTCCGCGGCCCGGCGGCGCGGTGCGCACATCTACGCCGAGATCGCCGGCTACGCCACCCGCGCGAACGCCTATCACATGACCGGCTTGCGCCCGGACGGCGCCGAGATGGCCGAGGCCATCCGGGTGGCGCTGAGCGAGGCCAGGATGCCCGGTGACTCGATCGACTACATCAACGCGCACGGCTCGGGCACCAAGCAGAACGACCGGCACGAAACCGCCGCGTTCAAGCGCAGTCTGGGCTCACACGCCTATGACACCCCCGTGAGCTCGATCAAGTCCATGGTCGGGCATTCGCTCGGCGCGATCGGCTCCATCGAGATCGCGGCCTCGGTCCTGGCGATCGGCGCCGATGTGGTGCCGCCGACGGCGAATCTGCACACCGCCGACCCCGAATGCGACCTGGACTACGTGCCGATCACCGCCCGTGAGCACCGCACCGACACCGTCCTCACGGTGGGCAGCGGCTTCGGCGGCTTCCAGAGCGCGATGGTCCTGACGGCCCCGAAGGAGGTGGCGGCATGACCGCGGTACTCGACGACACCCGCGCGGTGGTCACCGGCATCGGCATCACCGCACCCAATGGTCTTGGCACCCAGCCCTATTGGGACGCGGTGCGCGCGGGCCGCAGCGGCATCGGCCGGCTCACCCGCTTCGATCCGGCGGGCTATCCGGCCACCCTGGCAGGCGAGATCGACGACTTCGATCCCAAGCAGTACCTGCCCAATCGCCTTCTCCCCCAGACAGATCAGGTGACCCGCCTCGCTCTCGTCGCGGCCGAATGGGCACTGGCCGATGCCGGTGTCGACACCGACAGACTCGACGATTTCGACATGGGCGTGCTCACCGCCTCGTCGTCGGGCGGATTCGAATTCGCGCAGAAGGAGCTCGGCAATCTGTGGAGCCGGGGTAGCCGTTTCGTCAGCGCGTATCAGTCCTTCGCCTGGTTCTACGCGGTCAACAGCGGGCAGATCTCTATTCGTCACGGTATGAAAGGGCCCAGCGGTGTCCTGGTCAGTGACCAGGCGGGCGGGCTCGACGCGATCGCGCACGCGCGCAGGCAGATTCGCAAAGGCACCGCGCTGATGGTGTCGGGCGCGATGGACGCCACGCTGTGCCCGTGGGGGTGGGCGGCGCTGTGGACGAGCGGCCGGCTGCACGCGGGCACCGATCCCGAAGCCGCCTATCTGCCGTTCGATTCGCGTGCGGCGGGCCATGTTCCGGGTGAGGGCGGCGCGATCCTGATCCTCGAGTCCGCAGCGGCCGCCACCGCCCGTGGGGCCCGCAGCTACGGCGAAATCGCGGGATACGCGGCCACTTTCGATCCCGCACCGAGCACCGGCCGCGAACCGGCCCTGCGCGCCGCGATCGAGCGGGCGCTCGCCGATTCCGGTCTCGCACCCAGCGATATCGACGTGGTGTTCGCCGACGCCGCGGGCCTGCCCGAGCACGACCAGATCGAGGCCGAGGCGATCACCGCGGTCTTCGGCCACCGCGGCGTTCCCGTCACCGCACCGAAAACCATGACAGGACGGCTGTATTCGGGCGCGGGCCCGCTGGATGTCGCCACCGCCCTGCTCACCATGTCGACCGGCGAGATCCCGCCGACGATCAACGTCACCCCGAACTCCGACTCACCACTGGACCTGGTGGTCGGTGGGGTGCGGCACGCGACGGTGCGTGCCGCACTCGTCCTGGCACGCGGCTACGGCGGATTCAACTCCGCCATGGTCCTGACCGCACCCGAAGGAAGGGAAATCTCATGACATTCACCCTCGACGACCTGACCAGGATCCTCCTCGAAGGTTCCGGCGAACCCGAGAACGTCGACCTGGAATCCGACATCCTCGACCTCACCTTCGACGACCTCGGCTACGACTCGCTGGCCATGCTCGAGACCGCCAGCCGCGTCGAACGCGAATTCGGGGTGACCCTCGACGATTCGACCGTCATCGAAGCGACCACACCGCGCGCCTTCCTCGACGCGGTGAACGCCCTCCTCCCCGTTCGCACCCCCTAGCAGGAGTCATCATGTCGAAAGCACACGCAGTGGTCACCGGCGCCACCAGTGGTATCGGGCTGGCCGTGGCCCGGCTGCTCGCCTCGAACGGACACACCGTCTACCTCGGCGCACGCACCGCCGAGAACGTGGCCACCACCGTCAAGGAGTTCACCGAAGCCGGCCTCGAGGTGGACGGCAGCGCCGTCGACGTGCGCTCGGGTGAGTCGGTGCACGAGTTCATCGAGGCCGCCACCGTCCGCTTCGGCCCGGTCGACGTGCTGGTCAACAACGCGGGCATCAGCGGCGGCGGCGTCACCGCCGACCTGCTCGACGAGATCTGGGACAACGTCATCGACACCAACCTCAACAGCGTCTTCCGGATGACGCGCGAGGTGCTCAACACCGGCGGGATGCGGCACCGCAGTCGCGGCCGGATCATCAATATCGCCTCGACCGCGGGCAAGCAGGGCGTGGTCCTCGGTGCGCCGTACTCGGCGTCCAAGCACGGCGTCGTCGGGTTCACCAAGGCGCTCGGCAACGAGCTCGCCCCGACCGGCATCACCGTCAACGCGGTCTGCCCTGGCTACGTGGAAACGCCGATGGCGCAACAGGTTCGACGCAACTACGCCAGCTTGCAGCAGAGCACCGAGGACGCGGTGATGGCCAAGTTCACCGCCAAGATCCCGCTCGGCCGCTACTGCACTCCGGAGGAAGTGGCGGGCCTGGTCGGCTACCTCGCCTCCGACACCGCCGCCTCCATCACCGCCCAGGCGATGAATGTCTGTGGCGGACTCGGGAACTACTGAAAGGGGATCGATCATGTCCGCATCCGTATCCGTCACCGCCACCGGCCGTGCCGAGCACTCGATCGAGATCGCCGCGCCGGCGGCCACCGTCTACCGGCTGCTCGCCGAGGTGCAGAACTGGCCACAGTTGTTCCCGCCCACCATCTTCGCCGACTACCTCGACAACGACGAACGCGAACAGCGCATCCGGATCTGGGCCACGGCGGGCGAGGACGTCAAGCACTGGGTGTCGCGGCGGGTACTCGATCCCGAGCAACGCCGCATCGAGTTCCGCCAGGAGGTCAGCAGCCCGCCGATCGCCGCGATGGGCGGTACCTGGATCATCGAAGCGCTGTCGGTGAACCAGAGCAACGTCCGGCTGCTGCACGACTACCAGGCCACCGACGAAGACCAGCTGAGCTGGATCGACCAGGTTGTCGACCGCAATTCGCGCACCGAGCTCGCCGCGCTGAAGCGCAATATCGAACTCGGTGACGCGGGCACCGACGCGACGTTCTCCTTCACCGACACCGTCGAGGTGGCCGGTACCGCCGCCGACGTGTTCGGGTTCATCAGCGAGGCCCAGCTGTGGCCCGAGCGGCTGCCGCACGTGGCGGGGGTCGAGCTGATCGAACCGGGCCCCGGCATCCAGTCACTGGCGATGGACACGGTGGCGATGGACGGTTCCCAGCACCGCACGATGTCGTATCGAATCGTGTTCCCGGACACCATGATCGCCTACAAGCAGCTCACCATGCCCGCGCTGATGACACTGCACACCGGGTACTGGACGGTGCGGCCGACCGAGGGCGGGGTGGCGGTGTCGTCGCAGCACAGCGTGGTGATCAACACCGACAACATCACCGCGGTGCTCGGTCCCGATGCCGATGTGGCGACGGCGCGGGAGTACGTGCAGCGGGCGCTGAGCACCAACAGCATGGCGACCCTGCGCCACGCCAAGAAATTCGCCGAGGAACGGTCATGAGCTCCGTCGAGGCGAGCGCGGCTGTCCTCTCGCCGGGCGTGCACCGGATAACCCTGGACGCGGCGGGAATTCCGATCTCCGGCCTGCTCAGCACACCCGCGCTCGCCCTGCCCCGGGCCACCATCGTCGCGCTGCACGGCGCCGGCATGTCCGCCGCCTATTTCCACGGCCGCGCCCACCCGGACGTCTCGCTGCTCAGCACCGCCACCCGGCTGGGTTACGCGGTGCTGGCACTGGACCGTCCCGGCTACGGCGCCTCCGTCGACGCCCTGCCGGACGGTCAATCCCTGACCGACCAGGCCGACACCGTGCGTGCCGCGCTCGCCGACTTCACCACCGACAACGAGACCGGCGCCGGGATGTTCCTGCTCGGCCACTCCTTCGGCGGCAAGCTCGCCCTCACCCTGGCGACCGAGGGCGAGTTCCGCGGCGTCGACGTCTCGGGCTGTGGGCACCTCTACAACGAGGACACCGAAACCAAGATGTGGCAACGCAATTGGGGCGACCTCCAGTTGTATCCGCCCGGCACCTTCGCCAGGGCGGGCGCGGCGGTGGACTCGACACCGATCCTGGAACTGGTCGACGCCGCCTCCTGGCCACAGACCTTCGCCGAACTGGCCGATCGCATCCGGATTCCGGTGCGGTTCAGCTTCGCCGAGCAGGAGAAGTGGTGGCGCACCGACGATGTCGCGCTCGCCGACCTGGCCGCCCTGCTGGCCTCGGCACCCCGCCGCGGCTTGACCCGTGTTCCGCAGGCCGGCCACAACATCAGCCTGGGCTGGGCGGCACGGGCTTATCACACGAGCGCGCTGGCCTTCTTCGAAACCTGCCTGCTCGACCGCGCCGCGGCCTGAGTGAGAGGACACCGCTGTGACCGAGGAATACACGCTTCCGTTCACCTCCGAGGGTGACGTGAACCGGCTCGACGAACTACGTCTGCGCAAGGAACTGGCCGAGCTCGGGCCCGATCCGGCCGCGACCGAGCGCCAGCACGCCAAAGGCAAACTCACTGCCCGCGAACGTATCTCGCTGCTGCTCGACCCGGGCTCGTTCACCGAACTCGAACCGCTGCGCAGGCATCGGGCCACCGGGTTCGGCCTCGAGCACAGCAGGCCCTACACCGACGGCGTGGTCGCGGGCTGGGGCACCGTCGACAGGCGGACCACCTTCGTCTACGCCCACGACTTCCGGATCTTCGGTGGTGCGCTGGGCGAGGCGCACGCCGAAAAGATCCACAAGGTCATGGATCTGGCGATCAGCGCGGGGGCGCCGCTGGTATCGCTGAACGACGGTGCGGGCGCTCGGATCCAGGAAGGTGTCGCCGCGCTGGCGGGGTACGGCGGCATCTTCCGGCGCAACACCGCTGCCTCCGGAGTGATTCCGCAGATCAGCGTCATGCTCGGCCCCTGTGCGGGCGGGGCGGCCTACTCCCCCGCGCTGACCGATTTCGTGCTCATGGTGCGCGGCACCGCGCAGATGTTCATCACCGGACCCGACGTGGTCACCGCGGTCACGGGCGAATCGGTGACCCTCGACGGGCTCGGCGGCGCCGACATCCATGCCGAGCGTTCCGGTGTCGCGCATTTCGTCCACGATGACGAGGCGACCTGCCTCGCCGATGTGCGCTATCTGCTCTCCTTCCTGCCACAGAACAATCGGGAACTGCCGCCGCTGGTGCCGACCGACGACCCGGTCGACCGATCCTGTCCCGCGCTCAGCGACCTCGTCCCCGATACCGGGACCACGCCCTACGACATCCGCGCGGTGATCGCCGAAATCGTCGACGACGGTGCGTATCTGGAGATCCAGGAACGCTGGGCGGGCAATATCGTCATCGCCCTGGCCCGAATGGACGGTCACACCGTCGGTTTCGTCGCCAACCAGCCGAACTGCCTGGCGGGCACGCTCGACATCAGCGCCAGCGAGAAGGCGGCGCGCTTCGTCCAGATGTGCGACGCGATGAATATCCCGCTGATCACGCTGCTGGACGTGCCGGGGTTCCTGCCCGGCGTCGGACAGGAGCACAACGGCATCATCCGGCACGGCGCGAAACTGCTCTACGCCTACTGCAACGCGACCGTGCCGCGGATCTCGATCGTGCTGCGCAAGGCCTACGGCGGCGCCTACATCGTCATGGACTCCCGCAGCGTCGGCACCGATCTGGCGCTGGCCTGGCCCACCAACGAGATCGCGGTGATGGGTGCGCAGGGCGCCGCGAATGTGGTGTTCCGCAAACAGATCGCCGCCGCCGACGACCCCGACGCGGCCAGGACCGAGCTCGTCGCCCGGTACGCACGCGAGCTGATGCACCCCTACTACGCCGCCGAGCGCGGGCTTGTCGACGACGTGATCGACCCCGCCGATACCCGCTCGATCCTGATCCGGTCACTGAACATGCTGCGCGCCAAGCACTCCGAGCCGCCGGTGCGCAAACACGGCAACCCACCCCAGTAGGAGGACCCATGTCCGATTCCATAGCACTGGTCGATCCACGGATCGAGCTGAGCGAAGAGATGATCGCCGCCGTCGCCGCGGTGTTGCTCACCTACGACGAGCCCGCTGCGGAGCTATCCACGCGCCGGGTTGTGGCTCCTTACATCAGGTTTCGCAATCCGCGTGGCTGGCGGTAGCCCGTGCCCCGGCCCGACGACCTGATCGGCACCTGGCAACTCGCCTCGTTCCACGACACCGATCCCACGGGCGCGCCGACGGCAGGCCCACTCGGCGCCGAGCCCGCCGGGTTCCTCACCTACACCGCGTCCGGGCACCTCTCGGTCGCGATGATGCGCACCGCCCCTGGCGAACCCGCGTTCATGGGTTACGCGGGTACCTGGCGCGTCGAGGACGGTGTGCTGCGCCATCACATCCTCGTCTGTTCGCGCACCGACTGGGTCGGCGAGGAACAAGTCCGCATCGCCGAGCTGACCGACGGTCTGCTCACCATCCGCACCACCCCCGACAACGGCCGCATTGTGCAGTGGCGCAAGGCCGAAGCAGCACAGGAGAAGCATGCGATTCGAAGGTAGGACCGCTCTGATCACCGGATCGAGCGAAGGCATCGGCTACGCGATCGCGGCGGCGCTGGTCGCCGAGGGCGCCAAGGTGGTGCTCACCGGACGCCGCGAGAAGGAACTGGCCGAGGCGGCGGGCACTCTCGACGCGGCCTGGATCAGCGGTGACATCGCCGACCCGGACACCGCGCACCGGGCCGTCGACCACGCAGTCGAGCAGTTCGGTGGGCTGGATCTACTGGTGTGCAATGCCGGAATCCTCATTCCCGGTGTGGTCTTCGCCCAGCCGATGGAGCAGGTCAACCGGATCATCGACGTCAACCTACGCGGCACCATCGCCACGGTCGCCGCGGCGGCGCCCGTGCTGGCCGAGCAGACCGGCTCGTCGATCGCGGTCATCTCCTCCTCCATCGGCCGCAAACCGGGACCCGGCACCGGGATCTACGGCGCCACCAAGGCCGCGTTGCAGTACCTCGTTCCGACGTGGGCGAGTGAGCTGGGCCCCATGGGAATTCGGGTGAACGGCGTGTGCGCCGGCATCACCGAAACCCCCGGTTTCCGCGCGGGCGCCGAGGCGATTCCCGGACTCGAGGCGGGCGTCGTCGCCACGAATGTCATCAAGCGCATCGCGACCGCCGACGAGGTCGCGGCACCGGTGCTCACCCTGCTCGACTCCGCCGGTGCCGGTTTCGTCACCGGCTCCACCTGGGACATCGACGGCGGCTACGGACTGGGAGCACACCATGGCTGAACATGACGTGATCGTCGTCGGCGCGGGCCACAACGGCCTGACCGCGGCCGCCTACCTCGCCAAGGCGGGCCTGGATGTGGTGGTGCTGGAATCGAAATCGGAGATCGGTGGTGGCGTCGTCAGCGAAGCGGTGACCCTGCCCGGTCACCAGCACGACCTGCACGCCGCCGCGCACATCTTCATCCACGGCAACCCGATGATCGTCGACGACGAGCTGGGCCTGCTCGCCGAGCACGGGCTGAGCTATGTCTATCCCGACCCCAGCATGTCGGTGGTGTTCCCCGACGACGACTTCATCGCCTTCTATCACGACGTGTACAAAACGGCCGAGACGATCGCGCGGATCTCCCCGGTCGACGCCGAGAACTACTTGCGTTTCTACGCATTCGCCAGTCCGCTGCTCGACCAGCTGCTGCCCGCGATGTTCAATCCACCGGCTCCGCTCGGTGCGCTGTTCGCTCAGCTCGAACAGTCCGAGGTCGGCCAGGAGACGATGCGGGTGCTCATGATGAGCTACCTCGACGTCTGCCACGAATGGTTCGTGCACCCGAAAGTCAAAGCGGCCCTGTGCCGTTGGGTCTCGGAGCTGCTCATCTCGCCGGATGAGGGCGGCACCGGCGCGTTCCTGCTGCTGATGGTGCCGTTCATCCACCGCTACGGCATGGGTTTCGCGGTGGGCGGCTCGCAGTCGTTGTCCGACGCGCTCGCCGCGGCGCTGCGCGGCTACGGCGGCACCATCCACACCGGCGCGAAGGTCGAGCAGTTCCATTTCGACGGCGACCGGGTGAGCGGGGTGCGCTGCGCCGACGGCACCGAGTTCACCGCGCGCCGCGCCGTGCTGGCCGACCTCAATATCAAGCAGCTGCCCGCGATGGTGGACCACCGGTTCGGCGCCGAGTGGGAGCGCAAGGTCGACCGGATCAAATCGGCCAGTTTCCGTTTGGTCGCGGGCCATCTCGTGCTGAGCGAGGCGCCCGAATTCCGGGCGGGGCCCGAGGTCACCGAGGCCGGATTTCAGGAGGTCGCCCTGGATCTGCCCGACTTGCTTCGCACCTTCGACCAGCTCAAATACGGCGAACCGGTGCACACCATCCCCACCGTCTCGACCGCCACCCGCTGGGATCCGACCAGGGCACCCGCCCCGCATCACACGCTCTACCTGCTCGGTTATGCCCCGATGGAGCTGGCCGAGGGCGATTGGGACAGCCGCAAGGAGGAGATCTTCGATCAGGTCTTCGCCACCTTCGCGGGGATGACCACGAACATCGGTCCCGATCAGGTGCTGTCGCGGGTGGTCCACAGTCCACTGGACATGGAGCGCTACAACGAGGCCTGGGTGGACGGCGATCCCGGCCACTTCGGCTGCCAGCTGTTCCAGTTCATGGGGATGCGACCGCTGCCGAACATGGGTTACCGGCTGCCCGCCGAGGGGTTCTATCTCGTCGGGCCGTCCACCCATCCCGGGCAGGGTGTCACCGGTGGTGCCAGAGCCGCCGCGCTGGCGGTCCTCGGCGATCTGGGGATGGGCGCCTGATGAGCACCGAACCCGGCCCCGCCGAAGTCCAGGAAGCGATCACCGAACTGCTGCGCACCGAGGAACTCGCCGCGCTGGCCACCATCGACGAGCACGGCGCACCGTCGACGTCGGCCATGCACATCGCCGCCGACGGCCTCATCGCCTACATGCACACCTTTCAGTTCAATCGCAAACACGCTCAGATGCAACAGAATCCGAATGTCAGCTATGTGGTGAGCCATATTCCGCCCGGCGGTTTCGCGGGTCGCCACGCCATTCATTCGGTGCAGATCCAGGGCCGCGCCACCCTGGTCACCGATCCCGCCGAAATCCAGCGGGCCGTCACCCTGAGCTTCGAGCAGTTCCCCTGGCTCGCCGATATGTCCCTCTACGACAATGTCAAACTCCCCGACGAAGGCCAGCAGGTGTTCTACCGCATCGAACCGACCCGTGGATTGTGGGCCGATCACCGGGTCCGCCAGCTCTGGCGGGTATTCCTGGAGTTCAGTTACGACGGCCGCTCCATCACCGAATGCCGTCCCTATCATTCGGCCCGCCGAACCGGCTGAGCTCCAGTTGTGAAGCCACACAGTCGGCTTGACTCGATCAACCGGAACTGGCCAAGCTGGCTGTGTGTTTCGCACCGGGTGGGGAAATTCGCGTCGGCTGAGCAGAGCTCTCACGATCGCTACGGCGGCCGTGGTCGTGTCGTTCACCGGCACGTCCGCGGCCGGTGCCGTGCCGTTCACGACACCGGTGATACACACGCCCGCAGGGGGTTTCGAGGAACTGGTCGTACCGTCGAGCATGGGCCCGATCAAGGTCCAGGTGCAGTGGGCCGCGCGCGGCGGCAGCTCGGCGCTGTACCTGCTCGACGGTCTGCGCGCCCCCGCCGACCACAGCCAGTGGACCACCGACACCGACGCGCTGCGCCAATTCGCCGGTGACGATGTCACTGTGGTGTTCCCGGTCGGCGGCCACTCCAGCTTCTACACCGACTGGTACCGGCCGAGCAGCACCAACGGTCAACCGACGACCTACAAGTGGGAAACGTTCCTCACCCGCGAACTGCCCGACTTCCTGGCCGGATACGGCGTCTCCCGCACGAACAACGCCATCGTCGGTGTCTCCATGGGCGGCAATGCCGCGATGACGCTGGCCGCCCACCATCGCGACCAGTTCCGGTTCGCCGGATCGTTCTCCGGTTTCCTCAATCCGGCGGCCCCGATGTGGAACCAGGTCATGCGCGCGGCCATGCTCGATGAGGGCCGGTTCAACATCGACGACATGTGGGGCGCCGCGGGCGACCCCGCGTGGAGCCGCAACGACGCCACCGTCCAGGCCGAACTGCTGCGCGGCCTGCCGATGTACGTGACGAGCGGCAACGGTGTACCGGGCCCCCTCGACCTCCCCAGCGGCGTCGGTAACACGATCAACGCGGCGGGGATCGAGGCATTCGCCGTGGTCACGGCGAGTATCTTCCGCGACCGCACCGCCGCCCTCGGCATCCCGGCCCGCGTCGACTTCACCAACGGCACCCACACCTGGCCGTACTGGCAACAGTCCCTCACCACCGCCCGCCCCATGATCCTGGACGCTCTTTCCGCCTCTCCGGGTATTTTGCCGGTCGCAGGTGGTCGATGAGTTTCGTGCCGGGCCGGCGGTAAATGCGGTTCAACTTCTGGGCAGTTGGGGAGTTACCCATGTTCTTGCGAAATCAGTGGGCAGCTACGGTGCTCGGATGTCCACTCGCATCCTCGTGCTCGGTGGTGCGCGGTCCGGCAAGTCGGCCTATGCCGAGGGCCTGCTGGCCGACGCGCACGCGGTCCGCTATCTCGCTACCGCTGTCCTCGATCCCGCCGATCACGACTTCGCCGACCGGATCGCCGTCCACCGCGACCGGCGCCCCGCGCACTGGACGACTGTCGAGAACACCGAGCCCGCAACGGTCCTCGCCACCGGTGCCCCCGCGACCCTGCTCGATGACATCGGCACCTGGCTCACCGCGCGGCTGGATGCCCGCGCGGCCTGGGACGCGCCGCGCGGCACCGTCGGCCCCGACTGCGATGTGCTCGTCGACGCCGTCGAGGGCTACCGCGAGCGGTTGGTGATCGTATCGCCCGAGGTGGGAATGGGCGTCATTCCCGCGACCCGCTCGGGGCGGCTGTTCCGCGACGAGATCGGCACGCTGAACCAGCGTCTCGCGCGGGCATGTGACGAGGCGTATCTCATCGTCGCCGGGCTGCCGATTCGATTGAAATGAGCCGGGTCGGTCGGCGCCGCGCGCCGTGATCCGGGCAAGATGGGCGTCGAACACCCCGTACCACTTCCGAAAGGCTTGCCAGTGACTCACGGATTCGACCCGGTCGCGGCCCCGGACGCGCAGGTGCGCGCGGCGGCCGAGCAGCGTCAGACGCAGCTCACCAAACCGGCCGGATCGCTGGGACGGCTCGAGGAACTCGGTAACTGGGTCGCCGCTTGCCAGGGCGTGTGCCCGCCCGCGCAGTTCGAACGCGCCAGGGTGGTGCTGTTCGCGGGTGACCACGGCGTGGCGAAGCACGGTGTTTCGGCGTACCCGAGCGAGGTCACCGCGCAGATGGTGGCCAATTTCCTGGCGGGCGGCGCGGCGGTGAACGCACTGGCCGTCGTGGCGGGCGCGACCGTGCGCGTCGTCGATATCGCCGTCGACGGCGATACCGAACCCTCGGTGTCCCAGCACAAGGTGCGCCGGTCGAGCGGTTCCATCGACCGCGAGGACGCCCTCACCGAAGCCGAGGTCACCGCCGCGCTGGCCGCGGGCCGCGCGATCGCCGACGAGGAGATCGACGCGGGCGCCGACCTGCTCATCGCCGGTGACATGGGGATCGGCAACACCACCCCCGCCACCGTCCTCATCGCCATCCTCACCGGCACCGAACCCGTCGCCGCGGTCGGTCGTGGCACCGGCGTCGACGACCAGGGCTGGATTCGCAAGGTCGCCGCCATCCGCGACGGCATGCGCCGCGCTCGCCCCGTCGCCACCGACCCCGTCGACCTGCTCCGTGTCGCCGCTGGCGCCGACTTCGCCGCCATGGCCGGTTTCCTCGCCCAGGCCGCCATCCGCCGCACCCCTGTTCTACTCGACGGCGTCGTGGTCACCGCCGCGGCCCTGGTCGCCGAAGACATCGCCGCGGGCGCGAAAGCCTGGTGGCTCCCGGCTCACCGCTCCACGGAGCCTGCCCACGACCTGGCCTTGAAGCACCTGCGCCTGACCCCGCTGATCGATCTCGAGATGCGCCTCGGCGAAGGCTCCGGCGCCCTCACCGCCCTCCCGATCCTGCGCGCCGCCGTCGCCACCCTCGCCGAGATGTCGACGTTCGCCGACGCGGGCGTCAGCACGGGCGCCGCGGAATCGGACACCGTCGACCTCGCGAAGTGAGCAGGTTCGGCTCGGCGGTCGAGACCTCGCCGTGAACGCCATGAGACTGGCGATCTCCTGGCTCACGGTCATCCCGGTGCCGGGCCCCGCGAAGGTGGACCGGCGGACCGCCGGCCACGCGATCACCCTCGCCCCCCTGATCGGCCTGGCGCTGGGAGCGGCCGCGGCGGCCGGCCTCTGGCTGCTGGTCGGCGCGGGCCTGACCAGCCTGCTCGCCGGTCTGCTCACCGTAGGTCTGCTCGCCATGCTCACCCGGGGCATGCACCTCGACGGCCTCGCCGACACCGTCGACGGCCTCGGGAGCTACGGCCCACCCGCACGCGCTCGCGAGATCATGAAGTCCGGCGGCGCGGGCCCGTTCGGCGTCGCCGCCCTCATTTTCGCCATCGCTGTCCAATCAGTCGCCTTCGCGACCTTGGCCGATCAGCAGCGCTGGGTCGCGATCGTCCTCGCCGTCGCCGCGGGCCGAGTCGCCGTCGTCCTGGCCTGCCGCACCGACATCCCCGCCGCCCCCGACGCGGGTTTCGGCGCGTTGGTCGCGGGCACTCAGCGCCGCGGCGCCGTGCTGATCTGGTCGGCGCTCGCGGTTGTCACCGCGGTCGCGGCGGTCCCAGCCAACCTCTGGCTCGGCCCCGTCGTGGTGATCGCCGCCCTCGCGCTGACCGTCGCGATCACCCGCCACTGCGTCCGCCGTTTCGAAGGCCTCTCCGGCGATATTCTCGGAACTGTCATCGAAATCACGGTTTCGGTTGCCGCGGTGGGCTTCTCGCTGGCGTTATAGCCGATCACGAACTCACCCCAAACTCCGACTGTCCACAAGTCCGGGACATCGACGGTTGTGTGGTCCCACAGACCGTCCGGTCAACGGTACTCGGGTGGGTCGCCAGCACACCGGTGGCAATACAGTGGAGCGCATGTCATCCGAGCGCCTCTACTTCCGCCAGCTGCTGTCCGGCCGGGATTACGCCGTCGGCGATCCGATCGCCACGCAGATGCGCAACTTCGCGTATCTGATCGGCGACCGGGAGACCGGCGAGACCCTGCTGGTCGATCCCGCCTACCAGGCAGCCGACCTCGTCGACGTCGCGGCGGCCGACGGCATGCGCGTGTCCGGCGTACTCGCCACCCACCATCATCCCGACCATGTGGGCGGCACGATGCTCGGTTTCACCCTCGGTGGCGTGGCCGAACTGCTCGAGAAGACCAGCGTCCCGGTGCACGTCAACAAGCTCGAACTGGACTGGGTCGCCCAGACCACCGGCATCGCGCCGAGCGAGCTGACCGGCCACGACCACGGCGACAAGGTGAAGGTCGGCGCCTTCGACATCGAGTTACTCCACACGCCCGGCCACACCCCGGGCAGCCAGTGCTTCCTGTTCGACGGTCGCCTCATCTCCGGCGACACCCTGTTCATCGACGGCTGCGGCCGCACCGACTTCCCCGGCGGCGACTCCGAAGAGATGTTCCGCAGCCTGCGCCAACTCGCCGCCCTCGACGGCAACCCGACCGTCTACCCCGGCCACTGGTACTCCGAAGCCCCGAGCGCCGCACTGACTTCCGTGTGCGACAGCAACTACGTCCTGCGCCCGAAGTCCCTCGGCGAATGGCAAGCGTTGATGCCGGGATAACAACTCCCGCAAACCCAAGCCCGCCATGACCGCACTACCAGAGCCCTACCGTCTAACCCCAGCTCCGCAGCTCTCCCGCAATACCAGCCACACCGTCTAACCCCAGCTCCGCCATGACCGCACTCCCCACCACCGCACTCCCGACCCTTAGGGAGGGACGGCCACGAAGTGGCCGGTCCGCGGCCGGGTCGCCGGTTAGCGCTCGAAAGCGCTGAGCCGAAGGCTCTAGTCTCGAGCGCTAACCCGCGGCCCATTGGGGC
>NZ_JBHXNK010000041.1:0-61590 GCF_042719755.1 Nocardia sp. NPDC058519
GGTTAGGCGCCGCGGAATCGCTCCTTCGTCGCATCTCCGCGGCGCCTAACCGGCGACCCGGCCGCGGACCGGCCACTTCGTGGCCGTCCCTCCCTAAGGGTCGGGAGTGCGGGGGTTGGGAGTGCGGTCATGGCGGACCTGGGGTGCACGGTGTGGCCAGGAGGGCGGTCATGGCGGATTTGGGGTGTGGAGTGTGGCTGGTTGTGCGGTAGTGCTGCGGGCTGGGGTGACGATGTTGGCGGCGGCTGCGCAGGTGAGGGTGAGGATCAGGGGGATCGTGAGTGCGGCGGTGAGGGGGATCAGGGCGGTGAGCCAGCCGATCATCGCGGGGCCTGCTAGTAGGCCGAGGTAGCCGATGGTGAAGACGCGGGACATGTCTGTTGCGGCTGTGGTGCCGCCGAGATTGCCTGCGGTGGAGAAGATTTGGGGGACACCGCCCGCAAGGCCGAGTCCGCACATCGCCCAGCCGAGGAGGGTGAGCGGGAGCCAAGGCGAGGCGATCACTACTGCGAATCCCGCTGCGGCGAGCAAACTTCCGTAGCGGACGATCGCTACCGGGCCGATGGCGGCGCTCACCCGATCGGCGATGAATCGACCGAGGGTCATGGTGGCGGAGAAGGCGCCGAAAGCGAGGGCGGCAGCCGCCTCGGAGGTGTCGAGGTGTTCGCGTACCTGCAGCGCACTCCAGTCGGCCGCCACACCCTCGGCGAGAAGGAGCACGAACGCGATGCACCCGAGTGAGAACACCTTCTGTGTTCGCCGGCGTCGTTGGCTGCGCTGGTCGGTGCGGAGCCGAGCCGAGTCGGCTGTCGCATCCTGGCTCGCGCTGTCAACGGGCTGCGCATCGGCACTGTCGTAATGCTCTGGCAGCGAGGGTGATTCGGGTCGGCTGGGGCCGAGCAAGTGCGGCACCAGTACCGCGGTGATGCACAGTCCGCCGATCCCGGCGCAGAGCAGCGTCAGCTGCGTCGCCCACCCCGCGTGCTGGGCGGCCGCGCCCACCAGAGAACCGGCGAACGCGCCCGCCGAGAACATCGCATGGAACGAGGACATGATCGGTCGGCGGTACGCGCGTTCCACGAGCACCGCCTGGGTGTTCATCGACACGTCGAGGGCGCCCATACCGAACCCGAAGCAGGCCAGGGCAATCGCCAAGGTGACCGGATCGGTCGCCAGTCCCGGGCCGAGGACGGTCACAGAAATGGCCGATGCCGCCAAGGCGACCAGCGTGCGGCTGCCGAACCGGTCGGCGGCCGGGCCCGCGAGCCGCATACCGACGAGCGCGGCGCCCGCCATCAACAGCACGAGCACACTGAGCGTCGAGGGCGACACCCCGGTCCGGTCGGTGATCGCCGGAATGTGGACCACCCACATGGCCAGCAGAACCCCGTTCAGTGTGAAAGCCGCGAACACCGCGGCCCTGGCCGGCCGAAGTCCGCGGTCGATCGTCACTGAACTCACCGCTTCGACGGTACCGGGCAGGACTCCGGCCTCGCCGCTGATCGCGGTGCACCTGGCATGTCAAGATCACCAGGCGATGGTGCGGATCGCCTTTCGGGCGATGCTTGCGCCATTGCCTGGTGATCGACCGGCCGACTGCTACTGCGTGGGTGTCCATGCTCCGGTGGCGGCGGTCTCCTTCGCGTAGTCGGTGAAATCGCGGGCTTCGCGGCCGAGGGCGCGGCGGACGCCATCGGCGGTGGCGGAATTGCGGCCGTCGAGGATGGTGCCGAAGAGGTAGTCGAGCAGGCTGATCACGTCATCGGGAACCTGGTATTCACTCAGGGCCGCAACGAATTCCGGCCGGGACACGGGGATGAAGGCGATCTCGCGACCGGTGGCCGCGGCGATCTCGCCGACCGCGTCGGCGAAGGTCAGGGCGCGTGGGCCGGTGAGCTCGTAGAGCTGACCCGCGTGGCGCGGGTCGGTGAGCGCGGCCGCCGCCACCTCGGCGATATCGTCGAGGTGCACGAACGGCTCCGGCACATCGCCGTTGGGCAGCGCCACCGCACCGGCGAGTACGTCGTCGACGAAGGCGCCCTCGCTGAAGTTGTGGGCGAAGAAGGCGCAGCGCACGATGGTCCAGCTCAGGCCCGAATCCCGCACGATCTCTTCGCATTCCAATGCCTCGGGTTCGCCGCGACCGGACAGCAGCACCACCGAGCGCGCGCCGGCGGATCGGGCGGCGGCGGTGAACGCGCGGATGATGTCCGGGGCGCCGGGGACGGCGAGGTCGGGCTGGAAGGCGAGATAGACGGAGTCGACCCCGGCGAGCGCGGGTGCCCAGGTCTCGCGGTCGGTCCAGTCGAAGGGGATCGCGGCGGTGCGAGAGCCACGGCGGACCTGTTGTCCGGCCGCCTCGAGGACGGCCGCCACCCGGCTGCCGGTCTTGCCCGTAGCGCCGGTGATGAGGGAAAGCTGCTGGTGAGAAGCGGTGTTTGTCATGAGATAAGTACACCGTCGCGCGGGCCGCGGCAACATCGTCGTGCCGCTCACGAACATGCGTAGTCGTCTATTGTGGATTCGGGTGTGACGGTGATCTTTTGCCGAGCGTGCCCCAGTATTTCGTGGGTACATGGGTAACTCGTCGACCACAGCTGACTTTGTGGCCGATATCCCGCCGGCCGCCGACGAAGCAATAGTGGCACGTGGCCTGGCCAAAAGACGCGGAGAGGCGGAACAGTGGATGCGTTAGCCGGTCTGCTCGAAGGTCCACGCGCCCGCGGTGCGTTCCTCATGTGTTCGCTGCTGACCCCGCCGTGGTCACTGCGCGTGCAGGATGAAGCCCCGCTCACGGTGCTCGCGATGATCCGCGGAAAGGCTTGGGTCAGTACGGATTCGATGCCGCCGCGGCAACTCGGCGCGGGCGACGTCGCGGTTTTCCGTGGGCCGCAGCCGTATACGGTGGCCGACGATCCGGCGACCGAACCCCAGATCGTCATCCAGCCGGGTCAGGTCACCACGACGCCCGATGGCGAAATTCTTTGCGAGACACTGAGTCTCGGTGTGCGGCAGTGGGGCACCGATCCCGACGGTGAGACACTGATGGTCACCGGAACCTACGAATCGGCGGGCGCGGTGAGCAGACGGTTGCTGCGCGCGCTGCCGCGGGTCGCGGTGCTGCCGCGCGGTGAGCTCGATACTCGGCTGCTCGACCTGCTCGTCGACGAGGCGACCAAGGACCTGCCCGCGCAAACCGCCGTCCTCGACCGCCTGCTCGACCTGCTGCTCATCGCCGCGCTGCGCGCCTGGTTCGCCCGCGACGACGCCCCTGCCTGGTACCACGCCTACAGCGACCCGCTGGTCGGCAAGGCCCTTCGCCTGCTCCAGCACAATCCGGCGCATCCGTGGACGGTGGTCGCGTTGGCCGAGGCGGTCGGCATGTCGCGGGCCGCGCTGGCCCGCCGATTCACCGAGCTGGTGGGCGAACCGCCGATGAGTTTCCTGACCGAATGGCGGCTCTCGCTCGCGGCCGATCTGCTCGCCGAATCCGATGCGACGGTGGAATCCATCGCTCATCAGGTGGGATACGGGAGCGCGTTCGCGCTCAGCACCGCCTTCAAACGGCACTTCGGGGTGAGCCCGCGCGATCACCGGCAGGGGAGCGCGGCATGATGGCCCGATGAGCTATCCCGTCCTGTGGCCGATGCCGACCCGGTGGGCCGACAACGACCAGTACGGCCACGTGAACAACGTGACCTACTACTCCTTCTTCGACACCGCCGTGAACGCCTGGCTGATGCGCGCCACCGGCACCGATATCACCGACCTGCCCGCCCTCGGCGTCGTCGCGCAGACCTCGTGCCGGTTCCACGGGTCGGTCAGCTTCCCCGACCAGCTGCAGGTCGGGCTCCGCATCGCCCGCCTCGGAAACTCCAGCATCACCTACGATCTGGCGATCTTCCGCGAGGGCGACGCCGGTCTCGAGCTCGCCGCGACCGGCGAATTCGTCCACGTCTATGTCGACGCGGACACCCGCAAACCGGTGGCGATCCCCGAGGTAGTGCGCACGGCGGCGGCAGAGCTCGTCACCGAGTAGTGCTCAGGAGCTGATGACGCCGACCTCGGGTCATCAGCTGCTGTGGAGCCCGTCGCGGTATTGCGCTCAGGAGGCTATGACCCCTACCTCGGGCCATTCGCTGCCACGGCGGGCGCGCAGGATGATCTGGCCCGCCGGCGAGTAGCCCGGTGGCCCGGGGAGGGCGGCGAAGGTGGTTTTGTCGATCACCACCGACGAGTCGAGTTCGTCCCGGCTCGGCCCCCAGACGTACTCGACCTCGGTGAGTTCGTCGCGAACCTTCTTGAAATACATCAGGTGTGCCATCGCCGGATCTCCGCGTAGACCTCCGCCGGTCAGCGGATCGTGACCGGCGGCTACCGACCATCGTGGCAGGAATCGAGCGATCTCGCCGCTACCTCGCCGAATTTTTTCGTGCGTACCGTCCGGTGTTCACGCGCGCAGCATGGTCTGGAACCGGCGCATGCCGGAAATCCACCGGTCGTAGTCGGAACCCTTGTTGCGGTACATCTGCAGTACCTCCGGGTGCGGCAGGATCAGGAAGTGCTCGGCGGCCATCGCCTCGACGACGGTGTCGGCGACTTCCTCGGGGGAGAGCACCGCGCCCGCCGTCTTCACGGCTTTGATCGCCAGCGCGGCTGCTTCCGGGTTGTCGGGGATGAGCGCCTCGGTGAGCAGTTGGGTGTCCACACCCATCGGACACAGGCAACTCACGCGAATACCCTTGTCGCCGTAGGTAACCGAGAGCCATTCGGCGAAACCGACCGCCGCGTGTTTGGTCACCGAGTAAGGGGCAGAACCGATTTGGGTGAGCAGGCCCGCGGCGGACGCGGTGGAGACGAAATAGCCGCTGCCACGCTCGAGCCAGCCGGGAACGAGCAGTTTCGCGGCCCGCACGTGAGCCATGACGTTGACGTCGATGGTGCTCGCCCACTGCGCCTCGGTGCTGTCGAGACCGGCGCCGCCGCCGATGCCCGCATTCGCGAAATACAGGTCTACCGGGCCGAATTCGCGCTCGGCGGTGGCGATCAACTCCGCCACGACCTGCTCATCGGCCACATCGCCACCGACCGCTATCGCATGGTCGCCGAGGTCGGCCGCCACCTTCGCCACGCTGTCCGCATCGAGATCGGCGACGACAACCCGCGCGTCACCGGCGACGAGACGATCAGCGAGTGCGGCACCGATACCCGCACCCGCGCCGGTGACGATCGC
Organism: Nocardia sp. NPDC058519; assembly: GCF_042719755.1. NCBI lineage: Bacteria > Bacillati > Actinomycetota > Actinomycetes > Mycobacteriales > Nocardiaceae > Nocardia > Nocardia sp. NPDC058519. Next base: position 5,234 of record NZ_JBHXNK010000041.1, read on the forward strand.
GACCTTGCCTGCTATTTCCATCCCCGCAGCTTATATTTTTGGAGCGCTGGCGCGCTCGAGTTCGCGCCCCCGGTGGTCGGAGTCGATCAGGCACCGTTGCTTGCTCCTTCGTCGACTACGCAACGGCACCTGATCGACGGGACGGGCGCGAACCGCCGACTTCGTCGGCGATCCCTCCTCGAGGTCGGGATGTGCGGGGCTGGGAATGTGGCGCAGGCCGCGAGGTTCTATCGGCTCGATCAGATCGCGGCGGCAGGTTGCGGGGTGGTGGGCAGAGAAGCCGGCGGTGGTGTGGAGCCGCGCGCGACGGTGCCAAGGCGGGTGTGGTTGAAGACCAGGTTCAGCAGGAACGCGGTGGCCGCGCCGAGGGTGACACCGCTGTCGAGGAGGATCTGCGCCGAGGTAGGGAACTTGTCGAACATGTCCTTGGTGAAGACCGGCAGCAGTCCGATGCCGATCGCGGTGGCGGCGACGGTCGCGTTGACCCGGTCCGTCAGATCGGCTTTGAGCAACGTGGTGACACCGACGACCGCGACGGTCGCGAACAGCACCAGACCGACCCCGCCGACCACCGGCTTCGGAATCACCGCGACCACCTCGCCGATGCGTGGCACCAGCCCGAGCAGCACCAGGATCGCGCCGCTCACCGCGGTCACATACCGGCTGTAGACCCTGGTTGTGGAGACCGCGCCGACGTTCTGATTGAAGATCGTGTCGACGAACGCGGTGAAGATGCCGCCGAGCACGCCCGACAGGCCGTCGCCGACCAGCCCGCGCGCGAGATCGCCCTTGCCGAGCGGCTTGCCGGTGATCTCGCTGATCGCCAGCATGCTCGCGGTCGACTCGGCGAACACCACGGCCATCACGATGCTCATCGCCACCACCGCGGTCACCGGGAACTGCGGTGACCCGAAGTGGAACGGTTGCGGGATACCGATCCAGTCCGCGGTACCGACCCCCGCGGTGGTGATCAAACCCATCGGCAGCGCGATCACGATGCCCGCGACCAGCGCGATCAGCACACCGAGCTGCGACCACACGCCGCGGCCGAGGCAGACGAACCCGACCGCGATCAGCACCACCACGGCGGCGAGTCCGATATTCGACGGCGAGGCAAAGCTCGGCGACTTCGGATCGGTCCCGATGATCAGGCCCCCGGCGACCCCGATCAGCGACACACCGACCACGGTCAGCACGGTCCCGGTGACCAGCGGCGGGAAGAACCGCACCACCCGCGCGAACGGCCACGCCAGCGCGACACCGACCACGCCACCGATCAGCATGGACCCGTACACGGCATCGAGCCCGTACTCCTCGGCGATCAGGATCATCGGGTTGAGCCCGACGAAGGTGGCACCACAAACGATCGGCAGCCGGGCACCGGCCAGCTTGCCCACACCGAGGCTCTGCACCAGCGTGATGATGCCCGCGACCAGCAGATCAGCACTGATCAACAGTCCGATCGTCGACCGGTCGAGCCCCGCGGCCGCGCCGAACACCAGCGGCACGGTGATACAGCCGGTGTACATGATCAGGACGTGCTGGATGCCGAAAGCCAATTGCCGGGCGAACGGCAGCCTGGTGTCGACGGGATGCGCCTCACTCATGTAACAGGTTGTAGTCCCCGTTCTTTACCGTGAGTGCGCGCCGTGTTTCGTCGGCGTTGCGGGTCGGATATATCGCTCGGATCGGTTCAATACCGCTGGTAATTGCCCTGCGGGTAGTCCGGTCGCCGCTGTGCTGCCCGAATCCAGCGTCCGGTCGACGGTGCCGCTGCCAAGACCAACATCAAGATCGCGACGGCGGCTTGGACTCCGGAGATAGTCATACCCGCGTCCGAAGTCACGGGAGCATCGGCCATGGACACGAGGGAAGCGACGCCGCCGAGCGCACTGAGCGTCGACACGACGATGACGATCACGCGGCCCGCAGTCTTACGAAGGAACAGCAGGATCGAGCCGGTGAGCAGCAGCACGCCGATGATGGCGCCGATCACCAGGAAGGTCGTTACCAACGGAGTGAGGGAGGTGCTCGAACACGCGAAGGTGCCGTCCGGTAGCTGGACGAGCTTGCCGGTGCATTCCGTCGCGAGCGGCGAGTTGTAACTGACGACCGCCCCGGCCAGGGAAATCAGCGAAAGCACAAGGGCGAGAACGGCGGCGAGGATCCCAGTGGCACCGCTGACCGCACCCTGCGGAGCGCCGTAGCCGGGAATGCCGTACTGCGGATTGCCGTGGCCGGGAGCGCCGTAACCAGGTCCGCCGTACCCAGGCGTGCCGTGACCGGGAGCGCCGTAGCCAGGAGTGCCGTGACCGGGAGTGCCGTAGCCGGGTCCACCTGGCCCGGGAGCCGGATATCCGCCGGGCTGATAACCCTGCTGCCCACCGGGCGGATAGCCCTGACCTTGTTGCGGCCCATACGGATACCCCACGACGCCCCCATTTTCCTCGGATACACCTGCCGACATTCGTTCGCACGGTGCGCAGTCCGGTCGGACGCACACCGGCCCGAACTATACGGCCGGGTCCCGACGCGCGCTCAGATGCGGCTGAGCAGGGTCAGGGGGTCCTCCAGGAATCCGGCGGTGGTGGCGAGGAAGCGGGCGCCGAGTTCGCCGTCGATCATGCGGTGGTCGAAGCTGAGACCGAGGGTGGTGACCCAGCGGACCGCCAGTTCGTCACGGAATACCCACGGGCGCTTGCGAATCGAGCCGATGCACAGGATCGCGGCCTCACCCGGATTCACCAGGGGGACGCCGGAGTCGACGCCGAATACCCCGACATTGGTGAGGGTGAAGGTGCCGCCGCGCAGGTCGTTGGGGGTGGCGTTGCCGGAGCGGGCCGTATCGGCCGCCCAGCTGATCTCGCGGCACAGGTCGCGCAGGCTCAGCGACTGCGCTTCCTTGAGATTGGGCACCATCAGGCCGCGGTCGGAGGCGACCGCGATCCCCAGGTTCACGTAGTGCTTGGTGACGATTTCCTGGTTCTGCTCGTCCCAGGCGGTATTGATCCCCGGGTACTCCGCGATCGCCGCCAGCGTCGCCTTGGCGACCAGGGCCAGCGGGGTGAGGGTGAGACCTTCGAAGGATTTGGTGGTGCGCAGGTGGTCGAGCAGTTCCATCGAGGCCGTGCAGTCGACGGTGACGAAGGTGCTGGCCTGCGGGATCGTGCGCGAACTGGCCTGCATCGCGGCGGCCGTGCGCTTGCGGATGCCCGCGATGGGGGTGCGTTCTTCGCGGGCGGTCGGCTCGATGAGGCCGTCGGCGTCGGTGACGTGGCCGTTCGACGGCGTCGGCGCGATGTCACCGACGCGGGCGGGGGTGCGCGGCTGGGTCACCGGCACGGCCGAGCGCACGTCTTCGACGGTGACCGCGCCCTCGGGCCCCGAACCCGCGACGAACCACAGGTCGATGCCGAGTTCCTTGGCCAGTTTGCGTGCCGCGGGGGTCGCGGCGGTGCGGTGGGTGCTCGGCGTGCTCGCGGCCATCGACGGCGTGGATTTCCCTCTCCGCGAGGTAGATTCGGCTTCGGGCCCGTAGCCTACCAGCACGTTCGTGCGCGGCTCCGCGGCCGGCGGTGCCGTTACCTCGAGGTCGTTGCGCACCCGGATCAGCGGCGCGCCGACCGGCACGGTGTCGCCGGGCTGAGCCAGCAGTTCGACCACGATCCCGGAGAACGGTGACGGCAGCGCGACCACCGCCTTCGCGGTCTCCACCTCGGCGATGGTCTGGTTCAGTTCCACCGTGTCGCCGACCGCGACGGCCCAGGACACCAGGTCGCCGTCGGCCAGACCTTCGCCCAGGTCGGGGAGGCGGAATTCGAGAACATGACCGTCGTCGGTGGCGGCTGGTTCCGGCACGAGGGCACCTTTCATCGCTCTGTTGGCAAGCTACCGCCGCCGACCCTGCGGGATCAGGCGGAAAGGCAGCGGTCGACCGCCGCCAGAATGCGGTCGGGGTCGGGCAGGTGGTGCTTTTCGAGCTTAGCCGGGGGGTAGGGGATGTCGTAGCCACCGACGCGCAGCACCGGCGCCTCCAGGTGATAGAAGCAGCGTTCGGTGACGCGGGCGGCGATCTCGGCGCCGAGCCCGGCGAACACGGGCGCCTCGTGCACGACGATCAGCCTGCCGGTCTTGTCCACCGATTCGGCGATCGTGTCGACGTCGATCGGCGAGAGACTGCGCAGGTCGATCACCTCGAGCGAATGTCCTTCCTCGCCAGCGATTTTCGCCGCGGTCAGCGCGGTGGCGACGGTGCCGCCATAGGCGACGACGGTGGCATCGACGCCGCGAGTGCAGACCCTGGCCTTGTGCAGTGGCAGATCCGGTTCGCCTTCGAAATCTACGTCGGCTTTGTCCCAATAGCGACGTTTCGGCTCGAAGAAGATGACCGGATCGTCCAGTGCGATGGCCTGGCGAATCATCGAATACGCGTCGGCGGGGGTACTCGGTGAGACAACGCGAAGGCCCGCGGTGTGCGCGAAATACACCTCCGGTGATTCCGAATGGTGTTCCACCGCGCCGATGCCGCCGCCGAACGGGATGCGGATCGTCAACGGGGCCTTGACTTTTCCGCCGGTACGGTTGTGGATCTTGGCTACCTGGGAAACGATCTGGTCGAACGCCGGATAGACGAAACCGTCGAACTGGATCTCCACCACGGGCCGGTATCCGCGCAACGCCATCCCGAAAGCCGTTCCGACGATGCCGGATTCGGCCAGCGGCGTGTCGATGACGCGGTTGTCGCCGAAATCCTTCTGCAGGGTGTCGGTCACGCGGAACACACCACCGAGCCTGCCGATGTCCTCGCCGAGCAAGACGACCTTGGCGTCGTCTTCCATCGCATTGCGCAGGCCGGTGTTGAGGGCGGCGGCGAAGGTGGTGATCATGACTGCGCTCCTTCGGCGAGGTAGGCCGAGAACTGTTGGCGCTCTTCGGTCATCAGTGGGTGTTCGGTCGCGTAGACGTTGTCGAACATCCGCTCGGGATCGGGGTCGGGCATCTCGATCGTCGCGGTGCGCAGGCGGCGGGCGACATCGTCGGCCTCGTCGGTGACCTGTCGCGCGAATTCGGGGGAGAGGTGGCCCTCGTGCTCGAGGAGCAGACGCACGCGTTCGATGGGGTCGCGCTGTCCCCAGTACTCGGTGTCGGCGGCGGTCCGGTAGCGGGCCGGGTCGTCGGCGGTGGTGTGCGGGCCCATCCGGTAGGTCATCGCTTCGATGAAGGTGGGGCCGCCGCCGGTACGGGCGCGTTCGACGGCTTGGCGGGTGACGGCCAGGACGGCGAGCACATCGTTGCCGTCGACCTGCACGCCAGGAATCCCGTATCCGTCGGCACGGCGTACCAGCGGGAATTTGCTCTGCACGGAGACCGGTTCGCTGATCGCCCACTGATTGTTCTGGCAGAAGAACACGACCGGCGCGCTCCATGCCGCGGCGAATCCGAGTGCCTCGGCGATATCGCCCTGGCTCGTCGCGCCGTCGCCGAAATAGGTGACGGTCGCGATATCGGCGCCGTCGAGGTGGGCGGCGAAGGCGTACCCGGTGGCGTGCAGGCCCTGGGAGCCGACGACGATATTGGCATTGGTCATATTGACCTCGCCGGGGTCCCAGCAGTGGTGGGAGACGCCGCGCCACAGGGCGGTGAGCTGCTCGGGCGGCACGCCGCGGCAGAAGGCGACGGCGGTTTCGCGGTAGGAGCAGAACACGTAGTCGTCGGGGTGCAGTGCGTGCGCCGAGCCGACCTGCGCGGCCTCCTGACCGAGCAGCGGCGGCCACAATCCGAGCTGGCCTTGGCGCTGCAACGCGGTCGCTTCGACATCGATACGGCGGGTGAGGACCATGTCCCGATACAACCGCCGCAACCGCTCGGCATCGACATCGGCGACCAGCGCGCCGTGCTCCTTGTCGAACACCCGACGGCCGTCGGGCTGAATCAACTGGACCGGGTAGGTCTGCTTCTGCGACATCGTGATCGCCTCCTCGCCGCCGTGCCTTGTGAGCCGGTGCAGGTACGCCACTCCGCTGAGTGCGATGTGTATCACTCAGCATCCACGATTACGCGGTGTGCGCAAGCGTTACACGCGCTGATGAGCAGAATGCATGGTCTGATCCAGTCCAGCGCTGTCATACTGCGTTGTATGACCAGTCGCGAACCCGACGCCGTGACACTCGACGCCACCGATGCGCGGCTACTGCGCGAACTGATCGCCAACCCGCGCGCCACGGGGGTGGAGCTCGCGGCGCGCCTCGGCCTGTCGCGCAACACTGTGCAGGCGCGGCTGGCCCGGTGGGACAGCGGTGGGGTGCTCGGCAGTTTCGAACGCCGGGTGGAACCCCGCGCCCTCGGCTATCCGCTGGCAGCCTTCGTCGCGGTGGTGGTCGACCAGCACCGACTCGACGCCGTGGTGGACGAACTGGCCGATGTCGCCGAGGTCACCGAGGTCTGCGGCATGACCGGCGCCACCGACCTCACCGTGCGCATAGTCGCCCGTGACGCCGACGACCTCTACCGCATCGCGGGCGCGATCCTGAAGATCCCCGGCGTGGAGCGCACCAATATGGCCCTGGTCATGCGCGAGTTGGTCGGCCCGCGCACCGGCCCGCTACTCGACCGGCTGGCCGGCCCGAACTGACGTAGCCGCTGGACTGTCAGAGGGCAGGAAGCGTCGGACGACTAGGCCGGCCACGAGGGCCCAGAAGGCGCCGCCGATACCGAAGAGGGTGGTGCCGGAGGCGGCTACGAGGAAGGTGACCAGGGCCGCCATGCGGTGGGTGGGGTCGCTGAGGGCGCCGGTCAGGGCGGCGGCGAGGGCGGCGAGGAGGGCAAGGCCCGCGACGGTTTCGATGGTGCCCGCGGGGGCGGCGGCGATGAGGGTGACCAGGGCGGCGGAGGCGAGGCCGAGGACGAGATAGGCGGCGCCCGCGGTGGCCGCGGCGATCCAGCGTCGCTTGGGGTCTGGGCTCGCGGTGGGGGCGGCGGCCAAGGCGGCGCTGATGGCGGCGAGGTTGATCGCGTGGCCACCTGCCGCGGCGCCGATGACGGTGCCGATCCCGGTGACGAGCATGGCCGGGCGCCACGGGACCTGGAAGTCGAACGAGCGCATCACCGCGACGCCGGGGATGTTCTGGGAGGCCATGGTGACGATGTAGAGCGGCACGGCGATGCCGACAATGGCCTGCCAATGCCATTGGGGCGCAGTCCATTCCACCGTCGGAACCATGGCGGACAATTCCAGGTGCCGGTTGTTCACGACGATGTCGATGCCCGTACCGACAGCCGCCGTGGCGAAGGCGACGAGCACGGCCCATTTGGGTGCGAACCGTTGCAGGACCAGCCACACCACGATGACCGGGACGACCACGGCGGGCGAGGTGCGCAGCGCCTGCACCGGGGCCAGACACAGCGGGACGAGGACCCCGGCCAGCATCGCCTGGGCGATCGGTACCGGGATCGCGGCGACCAGCGAGCCGAGCCGCTGCCAGAGGCCGGTGATCACGATCAGCACACCGGTGATCGCGAAAGCCGCGACCGCACCCGGCCAGCCACCGGCCACCAGTCCGGTGCTCGCCAGCAGCGCGGCGCCGGGGGTCGACCAGGCCAGTGTGATCGGGATCCGATACCGGAAACTCAGCAGCAGAATGCCGATCCCCTGCGTGAAACACAGCACCAGCAACCCCGACGCGGCCTGCGCCGGACTCGCCCCCACTGCCCGCAACCCACTCAGCACCACCGCGAACGAACTGGTGAACCCGACCAACGCGGTGATCGCACCCGCACCGAGCGGCTGTGCGATGCCCGCCGGTTTGCCGGCGACATCGGGGGGAGTGGTGGAGACCTGCGACATTGTGGAGATATTGCCCGACGAAACGGTGGTCGTCGCCTGCCAGTCCCGGGAAAGTGGACTGATTCACACGCGCTGATATTCGGTCCAGTTCTGCGACCGGCCTGCGTGTGTCCCGACCCGGCAGGTGCTATGTGCCGAGCTCGGTCCCCGCCGTTGGGTGCCGGGATTCGCGGCGGGTGCGTAGGGTGTCGCCGAACGGTTTCGCAGGTGGGGGGAGGCTGGGAGGAGTGGTAGTGGGTGCGGTGTTGATCTCGTCGGCGGAGCTTCGGGAAGAGCTGGCGGACAAGGCGATTCATCTGCTCGATGTGCGGTGGGCGCTGGGTGATCCCCATGGGCCGCAGCACTATCTCGACGGGCATATTCCGGGCGCGGTGTTCGTCGACCTGGAGACCGAGCTGGCAGGCGCGCCCGCGCCCGCCCGCGGCAGGCATCCGCTACCCGACCCCGGCACCTTCGAGAAGTGTGCGCGCAGCTGGGGATTGAGCACCGGGGATCCGGTGGTGGTCTACGACGCGACCGGCGCCATGGCCGCCGCGCGGGCGTGGTGGCTGCTGCGGTGGGCAGGTGTGGACAACGTGCGCATCCTCGACGGCGGGCTGCCCGCCTGGATCGCGGCCGGTGGGGAACTCGCGACCGGCGCCGAAGCGGATCCGGTCGCAGGTGACCTCGTGGTACGTCCCGGCGGGCTGCCGGTGATCGACGCCGACGCCGCCGCGAAATGGCCGGGCGTGCTGCTCGACGCGCGTGCCGGCGAGCGGTATCGCGGCGAGGTCGAACCGGTCGACCCGCGTCCCGGGCACATCCCCGGCGCGGTGAGCGCACCCACTGCCGAGAACCTCGATGGCACGGGGCATTTCCGGAGCGTCGAAGACCTGCGTGCGCGCTTCGCAGGCTTCGGCGAAGGTCAGGTCGCGGTGTACTGCGGATCCGGCGTCACCGCCGCCCACCAGATCGCGGCCCTCGCTGTCGCGGGCATCGACGCCGCCCTCTACCCGGGCTCGTACTCGCAGTGGTCGAGCGACCCGAAGCGGGTCGTTGCGACCGGAGAGTGAGCGCTGTCCTCGGTTCTCACGGACAGCTACGGGCGATGTCGTGCAGGGTGGCGTTGTCGGCGGCGGTGATCGGTAGGTCGTAGTCGACCGCGACGGTGAGGTACTTCGCCGCGTAGAAGCAGTGGTTGGGCCGCGCGGGTGGCAGCCATCCGGACGGGGTGTCGTCGCCTTTGGACTGGTTTGTGGACGCGCCGGTGGCCAGGAGATTGACCGCGAGGTCGTTGGCGAAGCGGCGGCGCTTGTCGGGGTGCCAGGTGGCGGCACCCATGTCCCAGGCGGCGGCCAGGGGATAGACATGGTCGATCTGGATGCGGCCGCCGTCGGACTTGCTGAAGGGGATATCGGTGGCGGTGTAGGGGTCGGTGAGGACTCCCGCCACGACCACGCAGCGCCCGCGATGCACGACCTCGCGCAACTGCACGGCAAGGACGTTGTTGCGGGTGTCGCAGCCGTCGTGGCTGCCTGGCGCGTCGGAATCGTCGGTCCATGCCGGGCCGAAGACGCAGGCCTGGCCCGCTTTGCAGCCACGTTCGTAGCCGCCCGGCCGAGGGCGCGAGGCAACGACGCGCACTGTGTCGAGCAGGGCGATGACCTCGGCACGCGCCGGACTGCCCGGTGCGGGAACGACCGGCTCATCCGGCCCGATCACCCCGCACCCGGCAATCGCGAGCACCACTACCAGCAAGCACGCCAGTTTCCCCATACCTGCAGGTTGTAGCCGGTGGTACCGACAACAACCGCCGATGGGTCAGAACTGCGTGCGATACCGGCCTATAACCAGGCTCGGGCCAGCAAGTCGTCGGCGGCCAGTTCGCTGGCGATCGGCGGGAAGCGCGTCGCGGCGATCGAGGAGACACGGCTGCCGTCGTGGCCGACCAGCCAGGAACCGCCACGGTCTTCGCATTCGGCGATCTTGGCGAAGACGGTGAGCAGGAAGGTGATGGATTCCCGAGGGTCGATGGTGTGGGCCAGGCGCTGGGATTCGCCCGGCCGCGACAGATCGAGCCAGACGCCTGCTTGGCCGTCCAGTCGCATGCCGAGGATTTTCGTGGTGTCGATGAAGGTGAATTTGCGCCGTTCCCATGGGGTGTTGGGTGTGTAGCTCTGCTCGAGAACCTGGAGCAGAATCGTCATCGCTGCCCTCCGCACGAATTACAAGGGGGTCATCGGCCGAACCGGATCCGTCCGGTTCGCCTGGGTGAGTATGGAGTTGTCGCCGGTGGGTATTCTGGCCCGTGACCAGGGGTTATTTAATTATGGTCCCGTTGCGGCGAGAAATCCAGGGGGATGGCGGCCGGGATCGGTGTCGATGCCGCCTGCTTTGATGGAGCCCATGCTGCACGGTCTGTGGTCCCCCGAATCGGGCCTACTGCTGTGGCACGACGCGGAGCCGGTCGCCGTGGGGTCGGTGCTCGGCGACATCTTGGACCGCGCCAGGTTCCGGCACCGTGCCCAGGTGTTCGTCGTCGATGCCGCGGGGCAGTCCGGGACCGCCGAGGTGCGCGCGCACGCGCTCGCGCCACCGACGGCGGCCGTTGTGCTGCGCAGCCGGCTGCCCCGCGAGAACATCTCCGGCGATCTGCGGTTCCTCGCCCATGTCGCGCGCGGCATCGAACGGTGGGTGCGGGCCGGGCGCGTGGTGCCCCAGCTCGAGCGGGCCGACGGTCAATGGTGGGTGCGCTGGCGGCTGGTCGGCGGACAACGTCAACGGGCGTGGCTGGCCGAGCTGGCTGCCGCGATGCCATCGGCGCTGCGGGTCGCCGGGTCGCCCTCCGCCGTGCTCGATGACCTGTGCACCCATCTCACCGACCCGATCGCCCGCGAATACCTCGCGCATCGCACGATGACGCACCCGCTGCTGGCCGCGCTCGTCGCCGATACCCCGCTGGACGTCGGCTCCTACCGCCTGTCCGAAACCCTGTCGCAGTGGCGGGAAGGCTACGCCGCCGACGAACCGGAACTCGTGCTTCGCCTGTGCGAACCCGACGGCGAATTCGGCACCACCGACGAATCGGTGGCGCTGTGGCGGCTACAGGTGTGCCTGCGCCCGGTCGACGACGCACCCAAACCTGTTGTCTTCGACGATGATCCGGTGCTCGTGCGGACGGCGGCGGAGAAACTCGGCCAGGCGCGCAAGGCCTATCCGCGTCTGCGTGACCTGCCCACCGATCCGCGCGGCCTCGACCTGCTGCTCCCCACCGAGGTGGTCGCCGACCTGGTGGCCCACGGTGCGCATGCCCTGCAGGAAGCCGGAATTCGACTGCTCCTGCCACGCGCCTGGAACATCGCCGAACCGAGTATGCGGTTGCGGGTGAGCAGCCCCGCCGCCGCCGAATCCACGGTCGGCCTCAGCGGACTGCTCTCCTACCGCTGGGAATTGGCGCTCGGCGATCTGGTGCTCACCCCGGCCGAGATGGCGCGGCTGATCAGCAGTAAATCGGACCTGGTCCAGTTGCGCGGCGAGTGGGTGCAGGCCGACCATCGCGCACTGGCCGCGGCCGCCCGCTATGTGGCGCAGCACGCCGACGACAGCCCGATCACCTTGGCCGACATGATCGGTGAACTCGCCGCAGAGCGGGTCGACAATGTCCCGGTCACCGAGGTCACCGCCGACGGCTGGGCGGCCGAATTGTTCGCCAGGGAGAGCGAGCCCGAGCCGGTTCCGGTGCCGGTCGGCCTGAAAGCCCAGCTCCGGCCCTACCAGGAGCGCGGTCTGAGCTGGCTGGCCACGATGAGCCGGTTGAACTGCGGCGCGATCCTCGCCGACGATATGGGTCTGGGCAAGACCGTGCAGGTGCTGGCGCTCCTGGTCCACGAGCGAGAAGTCGAGCCGGGGACCGGACCGACGTTGCTGGTGTGTCCGATGTCGGTGGTCGGTAACTGGCAGCGGGAAACGCAGCGGTTCGCGCCTGACCTGCGCGTGCTCGTGCACCACGGCCCCGGACGGCTCGTCGGTGCGGAATTCGCCGCGGCGGTGGCTGATTCGGACCTCGTGATCACCACCTACGCACTGCTCGCCCGCGACGTCACCCTGCTGAGTGAACAGCGGTGGGAGCGGATCGTGCTCGACGAAGCGCAGCACATCAAGAACGCGGTGACCAGGCAGGCGCGTGCGGCCAGGGCCCTCACCGCTCGACATCGATTGGCGCTCACCGGAACTCCGGTGGAGAACCGTCTGGAAGAACTGCGCGCCCTGTTCGACTTCGCCATGCCGAAACTGCTCGGCAGCCCGCAATCGTTCCGCGCCAAGTTCGCGGTGCCGATCGAACGCGAACGCGACCAGCAAGCCATCGACCGACTGCGCTTGATCACCGATCCGTTCGTGCTGCGCAGGCTGAAAACCGATCCGACGGTGATCAGCGACCTGCCAGAGAAGCTGGAGATGACGGTGCGGGCCAACCTCACCGTCGAGCAGGCCGCCCTCTACCAGGCCGTTGTCGACGACATGCTGGAGAAACTCAAAGACGCGAAAGGCATGGCGCGCAAGGGCGCTGTGCTCGGCGCGCTGACCAGGCTCAAGCAGGTCTGTAACCACCCCGCGCACTATCTGGGCGACGGTTCGCCGATCCTGCGCCGCGGCGGGCATCGCTCCGGCAAGCTGGCCCTGGTCGAGGACGTGCTCGACGCGGTGCTCGCCGATGGTGAGAAAGCGCTGCTCTTCACCCAGTTCCGCGAATTCGGCGACCTGATCCTGCCCTACCTCACCGAACGGTTCGGCACTCCGATCCCGTTCCTGCACGGTGGTGTGGCCAAGCAGCGACGCGACGACATGGTGACCGGTTTCCAGGGCGGGAACGGCCCGCCGCTGATGTTGCTCTCGCTCAAGGCGGGCGGCACCGGCCTCAACCTCACCGCCGCCAATCACGTGATCCACCTGGACCGCTGGTGGAATCCCGCGGTGGAGAACCAGGCCACCGACCGCGCGTTCCGGATCGGCCAGCAGCGCGCGGTGCAGGTCCGCAAGCTGGTGTGCGTCGACACCATCGAGGAGCGGATCGACGAGATGATCAACGGGAAAAAGCAATTGGCCGATCTGGCCGTCGGTGCGGGGGAGAACTGGATCACCGAGATGAGCACCGACGAACTGCGCGAGCTGTTCACTCTCGGCGCCGAGGCGGTGGGTGACTGATGGCCGACTTCAGCCAGTTCGGTCCGCGTAAACCGGTCCGCGGCGGCGCTCAGGCCCGCGGCGGTTTCGGGCGGACCTGGTGGGGCAAGGCGCTGCTCGACGCGGTGGAGCAGGTGGCCGACGCGGGCAGGCTCTCGCGCGGACGCACCTACGCCAGGGTCGGGCAGGTGGTGAACTACCGGATCGAACGCGGCGCGGTGACCGCGGAGGTGCAGGGCAGCCAGCCCAGCCCGTTCACCTCGGTGCTGTCGATCCGGCCGCTGCGCGAAGAGGAAATCGACCTGTTGCTCGCCGAGATCAGACAGGCGCCCGGCATGCTCGCCGAGATCGCCTCGGGCGCGCTCCCACCGGCCCTCGGTCCGCACCTGCTACCGACCACCGCCTCGGAACTGGACTTCACCTGTAGCTGCCCGGACATGGGCTGGCCGTGCAAGCACGTCGCCGCGGTCTGCTACCTGCTCGCCGAGCGCCTCGACGAACAGCCCAGCGAGATCCTCACCCTGCGCGGACTCGACCTCGACACCCTCATCGGCGGCGTCGAGAAGTCCGCGCGCACCGCCGATTCCGATGACCCCTACGGCGACGAACTGGTCCTGCCGGAGCTGCCCCGCATCGAATTCCACGCGGTCATCGAGGACCTCGACGCGATACCACTGCGTCGCGCGCTTCGGATGTCCACCGAGGACGAGCCGACCGCGGCAACCGGACTACGCGAATTACGCTCGCTCTATACCGAATTCGACAGCTGAGTCAGTCCAGCTCGTACTCGAACCAGATGTGATGTCCGCCTTCGGTATCCACGTACAAGGCGCCGGTTCCGGTGATGCCGGTGAGCTCCCCGGTGCCGCTGGCGGGGACGATGTGGAAGAACTCGGCGGTGCGGTCGGTACCGCCGGTGGTGGCCGAGTGGACGAAGTTGAACGCACCGGCCTTACCGTTGAGCGCACCCTCGAACGACTCCATCGCGAGGTAGGTGCCCGCACCGGTGTTCATGTCGAAGGCGGCGGTGAACAACGTGGCCGAGAGCCCTTCGATCTCGCCCGCGTAAGCCTTCGTCATGGTCGAGACGCCGACCGGCATCCCGGTGACGATGGGCGGCTGCGGCGTCAGCTCGGTGGGATCGAACGCGGTGACCTCGAAGGTGCCGATGGCTTTCATGCGCCGATGTTAAACCCGCCCACCGACAGAAACCGGCGAGCGGGGTGGCGATTCACGCGGTCGGCTCGATCCGGTAGAACCGGATGGCATTGCCGCCGAACACCTTCCGCAGGTCGTCGGTGCTCGCACCCGCGTCGCTCAGACCGGTGGCCACCGTCTCGGCTGCGCCACCCAGGCTGGTGATCGGCTTGTCGACCGGAAAGTTGGACCCCCAGATCAGCCGGTCGGCACCGAAGACCGCCAGCGCGTGCGCCAGCAGCGGACCCACCCGCCCGAGCAGCGCGGGCACGGGCGTCGGGGAGTCGCGTGGCGGTATCGGATGCCCGAGCACCGGCATCATCAGCCCGCTCACCTTGGCCACCACGTTCGGCTGCGCGGCCAGATCGGTCAGGTCTTCACGCCACCGATCGAAAACGACCTCGCGCTGCCTGGCGGTGTGCCCGGTGTTCTTGCCGACCGGCCCGAAGATCCCCGCCGGCGTCCCCAGGTGATCGAGCACGATCGGCACCTCGGGAAACCGTTCGGCCAGCGCCGTCACCTCGGGGAGCTGCCCCGAATACACCCACGCGTCGAACGAGAGCCCCCGCTCGGCGAGCTGTCCGAAGCCGTTCAGGAAGGCCGGGGAGGTGAGCGCGCCGTCGTGCGCGACGTACGACTTCACGGCGGGATCCGGGTGGTAGGCGACCATCGCCCGGATGCCGTGCAACAGCGGCGACGCGGATTGATGCGCGTCGAGCACCGCACCGAAGTCTCCGGCGGCGGGGTCGGCCGAGCCGATGATCGTGGCCAAGGCGGGCGTGTCGACGCCGAAGGGCAGGCTCGCCACCCACCGCGTCTCGTCGGGCTTCCAGCCCGTCCATTGCGCCTCTATTTCCACGACCGATTCGACCGGCGTGTTTCCCAGGTCGTCGCGATAGTCGGCAGGCAGATAGGGCTTCAGGTAGGCGCTGGGGGCGCCGACGAATTCGCGGTCACGGCGCGGGGCCAGCCGTGCCGCGATATCGACCGGCACAGGCAGATAGCGCATCAGTTTCGCCAGCTTGCTGAACGCGCGTGGCGTGGCATGTGGATCCCACTGGTGAATATGGGCATCGATGATGTCGAAGTCGGTCAGATCCATGCTGTGCGTCCCGTCGCCGCCGCTGGCAAAGCTCACGGCGATTGTCACACGCCTGCGGCGGAGAGCGACGGATTACGCTGCTCAAACTGTGCGCCGATACTGCCCTCCCACCGCGAAGAAGGCATCGGTGACCTGCTGCAACGTGCATACCCGCGCCGCGTCCATGAGCACATCGAAAATATTGCCGTCGGTGTGGGCGACCTCGGTGAGCCGGGCCAGCGCGCGATGGGATTGTTCGCTGTGTTCGGTCTGGAAACTGTGCAGCCGGTCCAGTTGGGAGCGGCGTTCGGTTTCGGTGCCGCGGGCCAATTCCAGCGGTGCGTGCGCGGTGTCGTCGTCGCGGCCGCGGAAGGTGTTCACCCCGACGATCGGCAGCGATCCGTCATGTTTGCGCTGCTCATAGCGCATGGACTCGTCCTGGATGCGACCGCGCTGGTAGCCGGTCTCCATGGCGCCGAGCACCCCGCCGCGTTCGCTGATCCGCTCGAATTCGACGAGCACCGCTTCCTCGACGAGATCGGTGAGTTCGTCGACGATGAAACTGCCCTGTAGCGGATTCTCGTTCACGGCCAGCCCCCATTCTTTGGCGATGATGAGCTGAATCGCCAGTGCGCGGCGCACCGAGTCCTCGGTGGGGGTGGTCACCGCCTCGTCGAAAGCGTTGGTGTGCAGGCTGTTGCAATTGTCGTAGACGGCGATCAGCGCCTGCAGGGTGGTGCGAATGTCGTTGAACTGCATTTCCTGTGCGTGCAGCGAGCGACCCGAAGTCTGCACGTGGTACTTGAGTTTCTGGGCGCGTTCACCCGCGCCGTACCGGTCGCGCATCGCGATCGCCCAGATCCGCCGGGCAACCCGGCCGATCACCGTGTATTCGGGGTCCATGCCATTGGAGAAGAAGAACGACAGATTCGGGGCGAAGTCGTCGATCGCCAGCCCGCGCGCGAGATAGGTCTCCACATAGGTGAATCCGTTGGCGAGGGTGAAGGCGAGCTGACTGATAGGGTTCGCGCCCGCCTCGGCGATGTGATATCCCGAAATCGAGACCGAATAGAAATTCCGGACGTCGTTGCGCACGAACCATTCCTGCACATCGGCCATCATGCGCAGGCTGAACTCGGTGGAGAACAGGCAGGTGTTCTGGCCCTGATCCTCCTTGAGGATGTCGGCCTGCACGGTGCCGCGCACGGTCGACAGCGTGCGTGCCCGGATCTCGGCGGCTTCCCCGGACGTCGGCTCGCGGCCTTCGCTCTCGGAGAAGCGTTGCAGCGCTTGGTCGAGAGCGGCATTGAGGAAGAAGGCGAGGATGGTCGGGGCGGGGCCGTTGATGGTCATCGAGACCGAGGTGGTCGGGGCGCCGAGGTCGAAACCGCCGAACAGGGTGCGCATGTCCTCGATGGTGGCCACCGAGACGCCCGAGGTGCCCACCTTGCCGTAGATATCGGGACGCTCGGCGGGATCGTGGCCGTAGAGGGTGACCGAGTCGAATGCGGTGGACAGGCGGGTGGCCTCGGCGTGGGCGCTGAGGACCTTGAAACGACGATTGGTACGGGCCGGATCGCCCTCGCCCGCGAACATTCTGGCGGGGTCCTCGTTCTCGCGTTTGAAGGGGAAAACGCCCGCGGTGAACGGGAATCGGCCGGGGAGGTTCTCGGCGCGCAGGAAGCGCAGGAGTTCGCCGTCGTCGGTGTAGCGGGGGAGCGAGACGCGGGGAATGCTTGTGCCGGAAAGGGACTCGCGGCGCAGGGGCGTGCGCAGTTCGCGATCGCGGATGCGGACCACCTGTTCGTCGCCGCGATAGCTCTCGGCGACCGTCGGCCATTCGGCCAGCGCTGTGGTCGAGTCCGCCGACAGCGTCGGGCGGGCCCGAGTGAGCAGGTCGGCGACCGCCGCGTCGTCGGGGAGTTCGTCGTGGACCAGCGCCAGCCGTTGAATCCGCTGGGCCGCAGCGGCTTCGCGCTGCGTATCGGCGTGGTAGCCGCGCACCGTGTCGGCGATGTCTGCCAGGTAGCGGACCCGCGACGGGGGCACGAGCTGGGCGAAGCGGGTGGAGACCGAGGTGTCGACGCGGGGCAGCGCGCCGGGTTCGAGCGTCAGGCCGTGTTCGGTGAGCAGGCCGGTGAGGTGCTGGTACAGCGCCGTGACGCCGTCGTCGTCGAAAGTCGCGGCGCTGGTACCGAAGACGGGCATGTCAGCGGGGCTTGCGCCGAATTCCGCACGGTTGCGGATCAATTGGCGCGCCACATCGCGGACCGCGTCTGCCGCGCCACGGCGTTCGTACTTGTTGATCGCGACGACGTCGGCGTAGTCGAGCATGTCGATCTTCTCGAGCTGGGAGGCGGCGCCGAACTCCGGCGTCATCACATACAGCGCCACATCGACGTGGTCGACGATGCCCGCGTCACCCTGGCCGATGCCGGGGGTCTCGAGGACGACCAGGTCGTAACCGGCGGCCCGGCAGGCGGCGACCATGGTGTCGATATCGTCGGGCAGTTCGTGATTGCCGCGGGTGGCCAGCGAACGGAAGTACACGTGATCGCCGTCGAGGGCGTTCATCCGGATGCGGTCACCGAGCAGGGCGCCGCCTGCTCGCCTGCGGGTCGGGTCGACCGCGAGTACGGCGATGCGCAGCTTGTCCTGCTGGTCGGTGCGGAGTCTGCGTACCAATTCATCGGTGAGGGAAGACTTTCCGGAGCCGCCGGTGCCGGTGATGCCGAGCACGGGGACGCGTCGCTTGGCCGCCGCTGCCACGATCGCGGCTCGGTCGGCGGTCGGCAGCGCACCCTGTTGCAAGCAGGTGATGGTGCGCGCCAGCGCGTTTCGGTCGCCGGTGTAGAGCGCGTCGAGGTCGGGGGCGGTTCGCGCCGGGTCGATATCGCAGAGCTGGATCAGTTCGTTGATCATGCCGGGCAGGCCGAGGCGCTGACCGTCCTCGGGGGAGAAGATCCGAACGCCGCTCGCGGCGAGCCGCTCGATCTCCTCGGCGACGATCACCCCGCCGCCCCCGCCGAAGATCCGCACATCACCCGCCCCCGCCTCGCGCAAAGCCTGCGCCAGGTATTCGAAGAACTCGATGTGCCCGCCCTGATACGAGCTGACCGCGACGCCCTGCACGTCCTCCTCGATCACCGCGTCGACGATCTCGCGCACCGATCGGTTGTGCCCGAGATGGATCACCTCGGCGCCCTGGGCCTGCAGAATCCGCCGCATGATGTTGATCGCCGCGTCGTGTCCGTCGAATAGGGCCGCCGAGGTCACGAACCGCACCGGATTCACAGGAACGTGCAGGCTCATGACTGCCTCCGCCATGTAGTAGAGCGCCCGATACTAGGACATCAAAGTAATTCTAGTGTGAACAGCATCACTCCGCCGCCAAAACGCCCACCCAGGTTTCGGCGGAATCGCCGCCGCGGGTCGACATACTCGACGGATGGTTCGCGAGCATCGGGTGGACGTGGCGCTGGAGCGGCTGGTGGCGTCCGGGGTGATCAGTGGGGAGCAGCGGGGCGCGGTGCTGCGGGCGGTCGACGAGCAGGAGCGGGCCGCTCGCCCGAGCGGGGGACGGGTGGCCGCCGAGATCGTGGCGTACGTCGGGGCCGGACTGGTGGCCGCCGGTCTGGGGTTGTTCGTCGACAAGGCGTGGGCACAGGTGGCGCAGTCGGGGCGGGTGGTGTTGCTGGTGGTGGTGGCCGGGTGTGCGATGTGGGGAGCGGTGGCGTTGGCCGGTGGGTGCGCGGGGGTGTTCCGGCGGGTGCCGATCGCGTCAGCCGGGCGGGTGCGGTTGGCCTCTGTGCTGCTCGTGCTGGCGGCGGGAGCGTCGGCGGGGGCGGTGGCGACGGCATTCGGTGCGCACGATGGCGACGAAACGGCGATCGCGGCATCGATCGCGGGACTGCTCGTCGCGGCGCTGGGGTATCTGCTGGTACCGGGCTTGTTCGGCATGGTCGCCGTGGCCGGTTTCGGTGTCGCGAGCATCCTGAGCGTGACCTCGGAGCTGTTCGATGTCCGATCGCCGTGGGAGGGGATCGCGCTGATGGTGTTCGGCGCGCTGTGGTTCGGACTCGCATGGGCTCGCCTGCTGGTGGCCGAATGGGCCGGATATCTACTCGGCGGGGTGATCGCGGTGATCGGCGCGCAGTCGGTGACGTTCGGCGAATCGCTGTGGCGGCCCGGCCTGACCGCGTTGATCGGGGTGCTCTGCTTCGTGCTGTACGCGCTTCGGCGCGACGCCGTGCTGGTGCTCGGTGGGGCGGCGGGGATCGCGGTCGCGGTGGTGCAGGTGGCGGCCGATTACACCGCTGGTGGGCCGGTCGTCGCGTGTGTGGTGCTGGGGATCGGCGCCCTCGTGCTCACCGCCGGGGTGGTCGTCCTGGTCGGCAGGAAGCGAGGACCCGGGGTCTGATCAGCGGATCAGTGTTGTTTCCTGGGCTCGGATCGTGCGGAAGAATCTGGGGCCAACGTCGGAGCCGTCGTGGTTGTAGCTGTCGATGATCTCGGCGAGTTCGTCGGCGAGTCGGCGTAGGTCCTCGGTGGCGGTGATGCGGTCGAACTCGTCGGGCTCCCAGCCCCACGACGGCGGTATGTCGGTGATGGTGACGACGATCTGGTCGGCGAACGGGGTGGTGACGGCGACGGTGAGCTCGGCGGGAGCCGCGGCGAGGGGGCTGTGGACGGTGACCTCGCCGGGCGCGCCCGCGGTGGCGAACGTGCGGGCGAAGGCGATGTCCTCGCGGACCGATTCGACGATCGACGCGGTACTCGCATGCCTGCCCGCACGGTGGTGACGCGAGCCGTAGACGCGGTCGGGGGCACCGGAAGTGGTGTGACCCACCGATTTTCGGAGCAACCTGTCGAGCATGCGCTCCGCGGTGGCGCGCTCGCCCTCGCCGGTGTTCTCGTGGTCGATCAGTGCGCGCAGGCGGGTGATCCGCACGAAGTGGTCGCTGCCCATGTCGACGATTGTGCCGCAAATCGGACGCGGTGGAATGCGTCACAGACGGCGTGCCACAGTTTCAGCGCAGCGCGCATTCGTCGGCCGTTGCGCAGGACCGGAGGTACGCGTCACCGGAAGGCGGTACGCCTCGGTATCGTCAGCACCATCCGTGACCGTTGATTGACAAGAGGGTGGCCGTGACCGAATTCGAGACGATTCTGCTGGAGCGCAAGGGCGGCACCGACGGGAAGGGCGGGGTCGGCTGGATCACCCTGAACCGGCCCAAGGCGCTCAATGCCCTCAACGCCCAGGTCCTCGACGACGTCATCGCCGCGCTCGACGAACTCGACGGCGACGATTCCATCGGTGCCGTCGTGATCACCGGCTCGGCGAAGGCATTCGCCGCGGGCGCCGACATCAAGGAAATGGCCCCCAAGTCCTACATGGACATGTTCCTGGCCGACTTCTTCGCCCGCTGGGACCGCCTGGCCAACTTCCGCAAGCCCACCATCGCCGCCGTCGCCGGTTACGCGCTCGGTGGCGGCTGTGAGCTGGCGATGCTGTGCGACATCCTGATCGCCGCCGACAACGCCAAGTTCGGTCAGCCCGAGATCACGCTCGGTGTCATCCCCGGCATCGGCGGCTCGCAGCGTCTCACCCGCGCGATCGGCAAGGCCAAGGCGATGGATCTGATTCTGACCGGCCGGATGATCGGTGCCGAGGAAGCCGAGCGGTCCGGGCTCGTCTCGCGGGTCGTGCCCGCCGACGAACTGCTCGACACCGCGCTCGAGGCCGCACAGACCATCGCGTCGATGTCGCTGCCGGTCGCGATGATCGCCAAGGAGGCGGTGAACCGCTCGTTCGAGACCACCCTCGCCGAGGGCCTGCTGTTCGAACGCCGGGTGTTCCATTCGCTGTTCGCGACCGAGGATCAGAAGGAAGGCATGGCCGCCTTCGTCGAGAAGCGGCCGCCGAACTTCAGCAACCGCTAGTTCGGTTTCCAGCTCGGCGCGCCGTCGACGAACTCCGCCGTAGCCGGCGCGGTGCCCTGTTCAGGGGACCGCGCCGTGGTGTTGTGGTTGCTGAGCAGGCCGGCGACCGTGCCACCGAGGGTGGCGGTCACCGCGACCGCGGCGAGAAGTTTTCGGCGGCTGTCCGCACGGGGCGGGACTGCGATCGCACCCGTACCCCGTCGCGGCATGCGTAAGCGCGCCGAGGGACGGCGGGCGCACAGCAGCACCGCGCCGCGTGCCGAAACATATTCCGGCTCAGGGTCGTACACGATCGGCAGGCCGATCAGCTGCGCCAGATCCGCGCGCAGGCTCGGGTTGCGGGTGCAGCCACCCAGCAGTGCCAGCGCTCCCGGCCGCACGCCCGTCTCCTCGATCAGCAGGCGCACGAACGAGGCCGAATGATGCAGTCCCGCTTCGCAGAGCGCGGCCAGGTCGCTGCGGGTCAGCACCGCGCGACCACCGGTGTCGGCATCGGCGGCGGTGACGACTCTGGTGCGGCTCAACGATTCTCGGTGTTCGCGGCTGGCGTGCGCGTCGGCGCAGACGCCACTGCGGGCGAGTTGCCAGCGTAGGAGCGTGTCGTAACCGTTGCCGCTGAGGACGGTGCTGCGTTTGCCCGCGAGGATGGTTTCGGTGCGGCAATCGGCGTGGGTGATGGTCAAACCGGAGCTGCCGAGGTCGTAGAGCATCACCGAGTCGGTGGCGGGCAGCAGGCCGGTGAATCGCAGATAGCGCAGCTGGGCGAGTGGTTCGTCGACGATCGCGAAGTCGGCCTGACCGGCGGCCGCCCTGATCGCGTCGGCTTGTAGTTCGCTGCGGCAGGTAACAGCGGTGCCGGAGATGTACTCGTCGCGTGCTGCCGCCGCCGCGCGCATGCGGTCGATCGCGGTGAGTACCGATTCTTCCACCGAGCCCCCGGCCCGGCGCGGTACCTGGATCCGGTCGATGGGCGGCATGTGGGGCTGATCGGAATGGGTCAACACGGCGCGGGCTCCACCCGCGCCCGCCGATACCCCGAGGATCAGCACCATGGGCTACATCGTGGACCTTTTCGCGCTAGCTGCCAAGGGGGTCGGCCGAAGATTCTCCAGTCGATTGCCAGGTCGCGTGGAATGCGAGGTTTTCCGGGTCGTCGACGTCGAAATCACCCGCGTCGTGACGGAATTGTGCCAGCAGCCGTAACAGGTCGCGGCCCTGGTCGGCGGGCAGGCCGGGTTCGGCGAACACCTCGGCGTTCAGCGCGGCCGTGGCTTCGGCCACGGATTTCCTTCCCGCGCTGGTGATTTCGATGAGAGTTGCCCGTCGATCACTGGGATGCGGAACGCGAACAACCAGCCCGGCGGCTTCGAGCCGATCGACGGTATTTGTCACGCTCGTCGGATGCACTTGTAGCCGCGCACTCGCCTTGGCCATCGGCAGAGCGCCGGTGCGGCTGAAACTGAGCAGTTGCAGGAGTTCGTAGCGGGAGAACGTCAGGCCGGAAGGTTTGAGCGCCTCGTCCACGCGCGCCATCACGATCTGCTGCGCCCGAACCAGCGAGGTCACCAGCGCCATCCCATCGGCGACCGACTCCCAGCCGTGGGCGACCCACTGCCGGTAAGCCTCGGCAATGGGGTCATGGGAGAGCGGTCTGGGCCGTGACATGAAAACGATCATTCCACGACCCAGCCGCTTTACCCCACAGAGCGAGCGGCGGGAATTGAACCCGCGTAGACGGCTTTGCAGACCGTTGCCTTACCACTCAGCCACGCCCGCCTCGCCATTGATAGTGCCGTGTGCCGGTGCCAACGGCGAGGGTTGGGATCAGTGTGATCGCAATGATCAGTAGGCGGACAGGTGCCTGATCAGAGACCGTTGGGGGAGTCGACGGCCACTACAAAGGACGACTCGCCACTGTGTCGGTGTCCTGTGTCACACTCGCCCACGATGAGCCGCCACACGACTTTCCGGTACTGCCTCGACCCCACGGTCGAGCAGTCCGTCATGCTCACCCGGCACGCCGGAGCGGCCCGGTTCGCGTTCAACCAAAGCCTCGCCTTCGTGAAAACCGCCCTCACCAAACGCAAAACCTGCCCAGAGCATCCGGTCCCGTGGACCCGATTCGACCTGATCAACACGTTCAACACCTGGAAGAAGTCCGAAGCCGCAGGACGGGTCTTCGCTGTCGGCGCGGACCGGGTCGCCGAGATTCAGGTGACCGGGTTGGCGTGGCGTAGCCAGGTGAGCCAGCAAGTCTTCGAGGAAGCTGCCGTCGACTGTGGTCGAGCCCTGGCCGCCTTCTCGGACTCCCGGACCGGCAAACGTGCAGGTAGGAGGGTTGGGTTTCCTCGATTCAAGAAGAAGTCAGCAACCGTCCCGGCGTTTCGGATCCGCAACAAAAACACCAAGGCCGGATGGGCAGCGATCCGAATCGGTGGTGACCAGATCGCGCGGTCGGTGATGTTGCCTGGGATCGGTGCGATCCGGGTGCGCGATGACACCCGCCGACTGCGGCGGATGCTCACCAAGGGACGGGCGAAGATTCTCTACGCCACCATCTCCTTCCGGGCGCGCCGCTGGTGGATCAGTCTGGCCACCGAAGCATCCGATCTGCACCCGGCTCAGCATCACCAGCCGCGAGAACACAACGATGACGGTGGTTGGGTCGGGATCGACCGCGGGTTGGGAGTTTTCTCGGTTGCCGCGACCGCCGACGGGGTCGAAATCGCCCGCATCAACAGCGCGCCCAAACCCTTGGTTACCGAGCTGGATCGGCAACGCCGTCTGGCGAAGTCGTTATCGCGGAAACGGAAGGGGTCCCACAACCATCGGCAGGCGGCCGCCCGGCTGGGACGCCACCATCGTCGAGTCGCTGATATTCGCCGTCATTTCGCCCATCAGGTCGCTAACAGGCTGGTCAAAACCCAAGACCGGCTCGTGATCGAAGACTTGAATGTGGCGGGGATGCTCGGCAACCGTTGCTTGGCACGCGCGATCAGCGATGCCGGATGGGCCGACTTCGCCCGCCTGTTGTCCTACAAACAGGCATGGCGCAGCGGCGCACTCGCGACAGCGGACCGCTGGTACCCGTCGACCAAGAAGTGCTCTGCCTGCGGCACAATCAACCCAGCCCTGTCGTTGGATGATCGAGTGTTCTTCTGCGGGTGTGGTTTTCGTGCAGATCGTGACCACAACGCGGCAGTCAACCTCGCCAAATGGCCGACGGCGCAACAGGACTTTTCACGATCCCCGGACCCCCGAGCAGGAGGCCGGGTAACCAATGTCCGCCGACGGGAAGGCGCTGACCGACATCTTGTAGGTGTCGGTGAAACCGGCCCGGTAGACGCGGGAACCGACGTTCACGCCACGCAGGTGGCGTAAACCGACGACGCCCGAGAAGGGCGGTGTCTGGAAACCATCCGGATTTCCAGACACGCTGGAAACCACTCAGCCGCGCCGCGGCCACGAGATTCGGGATCAGGATGATCACAATGGTTAGTAGGCGACGGCGGGGCCGTGGATGGTGAGGCGGACGCGGTCGGCGGTGGTGGGGGCGGCGATGCCGGTGCGGCGGACTCGCACGGTGCCTGCGCCCTCGGCGAGATCGATGGTCAAGATGACGTCGGGGCCGCGGAAGTCGACCGCGGTGACGTGGCCGGAGTGCGGTTCGTCGGCGGCGATCACCTGGGCGGCGAGCTGTTCCGGGCGGATCATCAGGGTCACTTCGCCGGTGGGGGCGCCTGGCTGGACCGGAACGGGGCCGAGCACGGACTTGGCGATGTCGGCTTCGCAGAGGGCATCGAGCAGGACGCAATCGCCGAGGAAGCGGGCGGTGAACAGGTCGGCGGGCTGGTGATAGACCTGCTGTGGCGGCCCGACGTGGGTGAACCGGCCCGCGCGCATGACGGCGACCTGTTCGGCGAAGCTGAGCGCTTCCTCCTGATCGTGGGTGACCAGGATGCTGGTCATGCCCGCGGCGCGCAGCGTGTCGGCGACGGCCTGGCGGGTGGTGGCGCGCAGCCCGGTGTCGAGTGCGCTGAACGGTTCGTCGAGCAGCATGAGGTCGGGTTTGCGGGCGAGCGCGCGAGCAAGGGCGACACGCTGCTGCTGGCCGCCGGAGAGTTGATGAGGTTTGCGGTCGGCGTAGTCCGGGTCGAGGGAGACCATGGCCAGGAGTTCGATGACGCGAGGACGATCGCGGCCAGGGCGAAGGCGGTCGATGGCGCCGCGCAGGCCGGTGTGCAGGCCGTAGGCGATATTGTCGGCGACACTCAGGTGCGGGAACAGGGCGCCGTCCTGGGCGACGTAACCGATCCGCCTGCGCTGTGGCGGTACGCAAAGACCCTGACGGACAACAGTTTCCGATCCGAGCTGCACCGAACCCGTATCGGGGCCCTCGAATCCGGCGATCACCCGCAGCAGCGTGGTCTTGCCACAGCCGGACGCGCCGACCACCGCCGCAGCCGTGCCATGGGGTACGTCGAGGTCGATGTGATCGAGAACCTTGGTGGCACCGAAACTCTTCGAAACCCCTTCGACGACAAGCCGACTCATGCTGTGTCCCCTCGGAATATACGGGCATGCGCGATTGCCCCCAGTTGCTGACCGCTCATACCCCAGCCGCCTTGCGTGACTGGGTGAACAGCAGATACGTCACCGGTACCGCGGCGATGATCATGATCAACGCGTACGGCGCGGCGGCGGCGTAATCGAGTTCGCCCGATTTGGCCCAGAACTGCATGGCCAAAGTGCGGGTGCCGGTGGGTGCGAGGAGCAAGGTTGCGGTGAGTTCGGTTGACACCGCAACGAATACGAGCGCGGCAGCCGAGGCAGCGGCGGGCGCCGTCATCCGCAGGGTCACCCGGAAGAAGGTGGCCGAAGCCGACTCGCCCAGCGACCGTGACACCTCTTCGAGGCCGACCGGCACCTGCGCCAGCCCGGCCCGCACGCTCACCAGTGCGCGGGGCAGGAACATCAGCGTGTAGGCGATCACCACCAGCGACACCGTTTGGTAGAGCGGGGGTGTCCAGCGGATGGTGACGGTCACCAGGGCGAGCGCGATCACGATGCCGGGCAGCGAACTGGTGATGTAGTTTGCGCCCTCGATAAGCCGGGCGAACGCATTCGTCGAGCGCACCGCGATCCAGGCGACGGGAAACGCGCACAGCGTCGTGACCAGCGCGGCCGCGGCCGCCAGGGCAATCGTCTGGCCCAGTGCCGCACCGATTTCCACGGAATCCCACACCGCTGAACCGCCTAACCACAGCCAGCGCCCGATCGTCCACAGCGGCACGCCGAGCGCGCCGACGACCACCGCCACGAGCACCCCGCACAGCGGCACCCGCCACCCACCCAACGCGATCGGCCGCCCGGACCGCGCCGCACCACCGCCGAGCCGGGCGTACCGCGCGTCGCCGCGCAGCAGCGACTCCCCACCGAGCAGCGCCAGGCAGCACAGCACGAGCACCCCCGCGAGCATGCTGCCCGCCGGACCGGCGAAACTGCTCTGGTACTGCTCGAAGATCGCCGTGGTGAACGTGTCGAAACGCAGCATCACGAACGCGCCGTATTCGGCGAGCAGATGCAGCCCGATCAGCAGTCCGCCGCCGAGCGTCGCTAATCGCAACTGCGGCAACGTGATCCGCCAGAAGACCGCCACCGGCCCCGAGCCGAGCGCGCGCGCCGATTCCTCGATCGCCGGATCCAGCCTGCGCAGCGTGGCCGCGACCGGCAGGTACACCAGCGGAAAATACGACATCGTCGCCACGATCACGGCGGCAGACAGCCCGTGCATCGACGGGAAAACGCTGACCCACCCATAACTGTTGACGAACGCGGGCACCGCGAGCGGGGCGACCAGCACCGGCCCCCACCAGGCCCGCCCCGGCACCTCGGTGCGCTCGACCAGCCAGGCCAGCCCGATCCCGAGCACCACGCAGATCGGCACCGTGCACAGCACCAACAGCGCGGTGTTCGCGAGCAGCTCACCCACCCGCGGCCGGAACACCAGCGCGGCGGCCTCACTCGGCCCGGTGTCGAAAAGCACCGAGACGATGTAGCCCAGTGGCACGAACGTCGCCGCCGTCAGCACCAGCGCGACGAGCGTGACGAACACCCCGGGCCGACCGACCCGAGGTGTCGACTTCGCCAGGGCGGCACGCACTTACAGCAGCCCGGCCTCGGTCATCAGCTGGGTGACCTTCTTCGCGTCGAGCTTGCTCGGATCGATCGCGGGCGCCTGCAGGTCGGCCAGCGGCGGCAGCGCGGGGTTCGCGGCGACATCGCTGGCCACCGGGTACTCCATCGAATCGCCGTCGCGCAGCACCTCCTGGCCCTTCTTCGCGGTGATGAAGGCCAGGAACTTCTGCGCGGACTCCTGCTTCTTGCTCGATTTCAGCACGCCGGCGCCCGACACACTGACGAACGCGCCGGGGTCCTGGTTCTTGAAATAGTGCAGCGCCGTGTTCGCGCTGCCCTCCTTGGTCTTGGCCTGGTCGCGGTACCAGTAGTAGTGGTAGATCACGCCACCGTCGGGATTGCCCGCGTTGACCGCCTTCATGGTCGCGACATTGTTCTGCAGGCTGGTCGCGTTGGCCTTCATGCCACGCAGCCAGGCGCGGGTGACGTCCTCGCCCTTCAGCGCGAGCAAACCTGCCACGATCGCCTGGAAGTCGGCGCCGGATGTGCCCGCCGCCCAGCGTCCCTGCCACTGCGGCTGCGCGAGATCCAGCAGCGAGGCGGGCAGCCCGGCGGTCTGGAGCTTGTCCTTGTTGTAGACGAAAACCGTTGCGCGAGCAGCGACTCCGGTCCACTTGCCGGTGGACGGCCGGTACTGAGCAGGCACCTGGTCGAGGGTGGCCTTGTCGACATCGGCGAACAGGCCCGCGTTCTCCACCAGCGCCATGGCGGGGGAGTTCTCGGTGAGGAAGGCGTCGGCGGGGGAGTTGGCACCTTCGGCGACGAGTTGGTTGCCCAGCGCGGTGTCGCCACCCTGCCGCAGGGTGACCTTGATGCCGGTCTCCTCGGTGAACGCCGCGACCCACTCCTTGGTGAGCGACTCGTGCTGGGCGTTGTAGACGGTGATCTCGTCGGCGCTGCCAGAGGAGGAGGAGCAGGCGCTGAGGCCGAGTGTCGCCACGGCGACCGCCATCAGCCCGGCCAGAGGTTTCCAACTGCGCGAGGTCATCGGCGTCCTTCCACCAAGGTTGCCCATCCTATGATGAGGCTTACCTAAGGAAGATACCCCGCCTGACGTGCGGGGATGTGTACGAACGGCGAATCAGAGGCCGGAGAGATCCCGTGCGACGACGTGATCGCGGTGCCGGAATACTGACCGCGGGTCAGGCTGCTCCCGCGGGGTCAGTACCACGCCACGTTCGGTCACGGTGACGATTTCCAGATCGAGTGCGATCAGCGGAACAGATTGTGCTGCAACAGAACCCGGCACCACGGCGGCGAGTGCTACGCCCGCCGCGGCGGCGAGTACTGTCCGGCGCGACGCTCCGCAGCAGCACATATCCCCGGGTAACGGCGGTTGCGGGCGATACCGGGAGACGTCACCGGGTGTTCGGTCAGTGTTTGTTGGCCGGTGCCGAGCAGATCTTCCAGGTGCCGTCTTCCTTGGTGAGGTGCTCCTCGGTGCTCGACTCGGTATCGGGCTCCTCGCCCTCCACCGACAGCGTCAGCTGACCGGTCACCGTCGCCTTCGCGTTGTCACCGGTGATGACGATGTCTTTGACATCGTCGATGGTCACCTGGACCGTCGCCTTGTCGAACTGCTCGCGCTGCTCGGGGGTGAGATTGTCGATCTCGGTGCGGTCGGCCTGGCAGGCCAGCTGCGCGGCGGCGATGAAACCCTCGGAATCGAGCGTGTCGTAGAAATCGCGCACCGCGACATCGATCTGCGTCTCGTCCGACGACAACGGCGTACGCCCCTGCAACGTGAGCACCACACCCGTGACCAGGGCACCGATCACCACCAGCGCGACAACACCGAGCGCGATGAACAACCCGGTCCGCTTCTTCTTCGGCGCGGGTGGCGGTGCGAAAACGTCGGGCCCATCCGGATACTCGGGTCCTGGCGGCCCACCCGCCCCGAACCCCGCGTGTGGATAGCCCGGCGGCCCGGATGGCATCCCCGGACCGACCGGCGGCTGCTGTCCGAAGGGAGGCTGCTGTCCCTCGGGCGGATTCGTCATGGCAACGCTCCTGATGTCATCGGGGGCGCCTGCCCCCACAACGTGTGGAACCGTGCGAGATCAAACCTGACTATCGAAAAAACGAGGCCCCGACCGAACGGACGGGGCCTCGAATTTGTGCCCTCGGCAGGAATCGAACCTGCGGCCTTCTGCTCCGGAGGCAGACGCTCTATCCCCTGAGCTACGAGGGCGGGATAGATGCCGGTCGCGGTGAGGCGATCGGGCAGCGACAGCGTATCGCATCGAGTGCGGTGCGCCAAAAACGGTGCCGGACCGGGGGTTGGGCCGGTCCGGCCGCGGTTGTCAGTTGAAGGGGAGGGGGGTGGCGTTGCGAGCGGCGAGCATGGTGGTCATCAGCTGCGATTCGCCCTCTTGGGTTTTCGACATGGTGGCGGCCAGCGTGCGGACCGAGGTGGTGTCGGCGTGCTCGGCGGCGTAGTCGAGCATCGGGACGCCGCCCTGGTGGTGGCGCAGCATCAGTTGCAGGAACATCGTGTCGAGGGCGGGGCCGGTGGACTGGCGTAGCGCGGTCATCTCCTCCTGGCTCGCCATGCCTGGCATCGACTGCATCGGGCCCGACATCGCGGGTCCGTCCGTCGTACCGCCGTGGTGGCCGGTGCTGCCGTGGTCGTCGGTCATCCAGCCCATGTAGCCGTCGACGTTCTGGTTGGACTCGCCCCACAGCTGCAACCAGGCCTGCATGCGGCCGATCTGGTTCTGCTGAGTGGTCAGGATGTCGTAGGCGAGGCGGCGCACGTCGTTGTCGTTCGAGGCGATCAGCGCCACCCCGGCCATGTCGACGGCCTGCGCGTGGTGGGCCGACATGTCCTGGCTGAAACCGATGTCGACAGCGCTCGGCTCGGGTTCGGAGTTCTTCTCCAGCGGCATCCGCAACAGCACGCCCGCCACGGCGCCCAGCAGTAGCAGACCGATCGCGCCGAGGACGAGCACCGCCCCCGCCGGGCGTCGCGCGCTCGGCTCGGGTGCGATGTCGTCGGGTTCGACCGTGCTCTCTTCCTGCGCGCTCACTACTGACCCGAGGGCAGGCCGCCCGGCACCGGGATGTTCGGCAGGCCGGGGATACCGGAGCCGATGCCGCCGCCGCCGAGTTCGGTCGTGTCAGGGGTCAGGCCCTTACCGTCCATCGGCACCGCTTCTGGACCGTAGGGCGTGGAGTCGAACGGCGGCGGGTTGTTCGCGTCGAAGATCGGGTTCGAGCAGCTCGCGCCGACCTCGGGGTAGGCGTAGGGGTTCTCGCGCAGGGCGGAGATGAACTGCTTGATCCGCGCGTCGTCGGCGTTGTCCAGCTTGAGCTGGTGGCCCCACGACTGCAGCGAGATCGCCGAGTCCAGACCCGGGTACGGCGACATCAGCGAGTACTGACGGCCCTTGACGAAGTTCGACAGCTTCTCGACACCGGCCGCGTCGACCTTGTCGGGGTTGTACGCGATCCAGACCGCGCCGTGCTCGAGCGAGTGCACCGCGTTCTCCATGCGGATCGGCTTGGCGTACACGGTGCCCGTGCAGTTCGCCCAGGCGCCGTCGTGCGGACCACCGAAGGCGGGGGTCTTGTCGTAGGCAACGCGCTGGCTGGCGGTCACGTGCAGACCGGCCGGGTACTCCGACTTCACGACGCCGTCGATCTTGGCCGACGGGTCCTGGTTCTCCTTGGAGGGAACCCATTCCTTGAGGTCGGTCTGGGCTTCCCGGATCGCGGCCTGATCCAGGTACTTGGGCACCAGGCTGTAGGCGAGCAGGCCGATCAGCGCGACGATGGCAACACCGGCGCCGAGCAGTGCCCATGGGGTGTCGCGCTTCTTGCCCGGAAGGTTGCCCTTGCGGGTCTTGCGGGACGGAGACGACTTCCCCGCGGCCCGCACGGCCTTGGCTGATGTGGCGCTGGTCCTGCTAGGCATCGCTCGTTGTGCTCTTTCGACGTGTGGATCGGTGGGTTCATGGCGGGCGGTCGTGGTTGCAAGGGGCCCAGCCAATAGGATAGAGACTCGTGACTCCAGCTGACCTTGCAGATCTCCTTCGTACCACCGCGGCGAAGGTGCTTGTCGAACGCGGACTGGACTCGTCGGTCCTGCCCGAGCAGGTCACAGTGGAGCGTCCGCGCAACCCCGAACACGGCGACTATGCCACGAATGTGGCCATGCAGGTGGCCAAGCGGGTCGGAACCAACCCTCGCGAGCTGGCCGGCTGGCTGGCCGAGGCGCTGTCGGCGACCGAGGGTATCGATGTGGCCGAGATCGCCGGCCCCGGGTTCCTGAACATCCGGCTCGCCGCCTCGGCGCAGGGCGCGATCGTGAGTCAGATCCTGGCCGCGGGGGAGATCTACGGCACCGGGTTCGCGCTGGCGGGCACCAAGATCAACCTCGAATTCGTCTCCGCGAACCCGACCGGGCCGGTGCACCTCGGTGGCACCCGCTGGGCCGCGGTCGGTGACGCGCTGGGGCGCATCCTGGCCGCTCAGGGCGCCGACGTGACCCGCGAGTACTACTTCAACGACCACGGTGCGCAGATCGACCGCTTCGCGAAGTCGCTGGTCGCGGCCGCGCTGGGCGAGCCGACCCCCGCCGACGGTTACGCGGGCGAGTACATCTCCGAGATCAGCGCCGGGATTGTCGCCGCGCATCCCGAGGTGCTCACCCTGCCCGCCGACGAGCGCCACGAGGTATTCCGCAGCGAGGGCGTGCAGCAGATGTTCGCCCAGATCCGGGCGGATCTGCACGAGTTCGGCACCGATTTCGACGTGTACTTCAACGAGAGCGAACTGTTCGCCTCCGGCGCCGTCGAACAGGCCGTCGAGCAGCTCAAGAACTCGGGCAACCTGTACGAGAAGGACGGTGCGTGGTGGATCGCCAGCACCGAGTACGGCGACGACAAGGACCGCGTGGTCCTCAAGAGCGACGGCAACGCCGCCTACATCGCCGGTGACATCGCCTACTTCCAGAACAAGCGTGCCCGCGGCTTCGACCTGGCCATCTACATGCTCGGCGCCGACCATCACGGCTACATCGGCCGGTTGAAGGCCGCCGCGGCCGCGTTCGGCGACAACCCCGACACCGTCGAGGTGCTGATCGGGCAGATGGTGAACCTGGTGCGCGACGGCGTCGCCGTGAAGATGAGCAAGCGCGCCGGCACCGTGGTGACCCTCAACGACCTGGTCGAGCAGATCGGTGTCGACGCCTCGCGCTACTCGCTGGTGCGGTCCTCGGTGAACTCGAGCATCGACATCGACCTCGACCTGTGGACCAAGGCCAGCAGCGAGAACCCGGTCTACTACGTCCAGTACGCGCACTC
Source organism: Nocardia sp. NPDC058519 (assembly GCF_042719755.1). Classification (NCBI taxonomy): domain Bacteria; kingdom Bacillati; phylum Actinomycetota; class Actinomycetes; order Mycobacteriales; family Nocardiaceae; genus Nocardia; species Nocardia sp. NPDC058519. Next base: position 37,962 of record NZ_JBHXNK010000041.1, read on the forward strand.
GCGGACGAACAGCATCATCGGCAATGCCGCGAAATACGCCGAATTCGCTTCTGTGGCACCGGATTTCGCGCTGATGACCTCGGGTCGCGAAGGTGATCTGATCCGCACCCTCGGCGATTTCCCGCGCGTGGTCGCCACCGCCGCCGATACCCGCGAACCGCACCGCATCGCCCGCTACCTCGAAGAACTGGCCGGTGTCTACCACCCGTTCCAGTCCGACGACGACATGCGCGTGCTCCCCAAGGGTGACGACGCCGTCACCGAGCTCAACGCCGCCCGGCTCGAGCTGGTCAAAGCGACCCGTCAGGTGCTGGCCAACGGCCTCGCCCTGCTCGGCGTGAGCGCACCGGAGCGCATGTGAACACCGGCATTCTTTTCAGAGAGGACGCACCGAAATGAGTGCACACCCGGCCGGTCCCCGGCACGCAGAGATCCCGCACGCACCGAGTCTGGCCGAGCGCCCGACCGATCCGAGGGAGATGATCGACCTCCCCGCGAACGTCTGGCCGCGCAATGCCTCGCGCGCTGACGACGGTGTGGTCGCGCTGGCGGGCGTGCCTGTCACCGAGCTCGCCGAGCAGTTCGGCACGCCGCTGTTCGTGATCGACGAGGACGACTTCCGCTCGCGCTGCCGCGACATGGTCGCCGCGTTCGGGCCGAATGCTCGCGTGCACTACGCGTCCAAGGCGTTCCTGTGCGGCGAGATCGCGCGCTGGATCCGGGACGAGGGCCTTTCCCTCGACGTGTGCTCCGGCGGTGAGCTGGCCGTCGCGCGCAACGCCGGTTTCCCGGCCGAGCGGATCGCGCTGCACGGCAACAACAAGTCGGTGCCCGAGCTCGAAGCGGCCGTCGCGGCCGGTGTGGGGCACGTGGTCGTCGACTCGCTCTACGAGATCGAGCGGCTCGAAGCGGTCGCCGGTGCGGCGGGCGTGGTGCAGGACGTGCTGGTCCGCGTGACCGTCGGCGTCGAAGCCCACACCCACGAGTACATCTCCACCGCTCACGAGGACCAGAAGTTCGGCTTCTCGATCGCCGGTGGCGACGCCATGGAGGCGCTCGCCCGCGTTTTCGAGGCCGACAACCTGCGCCTGGTCGGCCTGCACAGCCACATCGGCTCGCAGATCTTCGAACTCGACGGCTTCGAGATCGCCGCGCGCCGCATGCTCGGCCTGCTGCGCGAGGCCATCGACAAGTTCGGCATCGAACGCACCGCGCAGATCTCGACCCTGGATCTGGGTGGCGGTCTCGGCATTTCGTACCTGCCGAGCGACAACCCGCCGCCGCTGGGCGAGTTCGCCGCCAAACTGCGCGCCCTGGTGGCCGCCGAGGCCGCCCGCGCCGGGCTGCCCGAGCCGACCATCGCCGTGGAACCGGGTCGCGCCATCGCGGGCCCCGGCACCGTCACCCTCTACGAGGTCGGCACCATCAAGGATGTCGAACTCGACGGTGGCGCGCGCCGTCGCTACGTCAGCGTGGACGGCGGGATGAGCGACAATATCCGCCCCGCGCTGTACCAGGCCGACTACGATTGCCGTCTGGTCTCGCGCTCGTCGGACGCCAACGCGGTCGTCGCGCGCGTGGTCGGAAAGCATTGCGAGAGTGGCGATATCGTCATTCGTGACACCTGGATGCCCGCCGATACGGCCCCCGGCGACCTGGTGGCCGTGGCAGCGACCGGTGCGTACTGCTATTCGATGTCGAGCCGCTACAACCTGCTCACCAGGCCCGCCGTGGTCGCGGTGCGAGACGGTGCGGCGCGACTGATTCTGCGCCGGGAAACGGTGGCGGACCTGCTCAGCCTGGAGGTGGAAGAATGAACGGCACCAAAGATGCGGGGCGTCCGCTCGGCGTAGCCGTGCTCGGGATGGGCACTGTCGGCACCGAGGTGGTTCGCGTGCTGTGCGATCACGCCGATGACCTGCGTTCGCGCGTCGGCGCGCCGCTCGTGCTGCGCGGTGTCGCGGTGCGCGACATCAGCAAGGACCGCGGTCTGCCCGCCGAGCTGCTCACCACCGATGCCGCCGCGCTCGTCGCCCGCGACGACGTGGACCTGGTCGTCGAGGTCATGGGTGGCATCGACCCCGCCCGCAAGCTGATCGGCGACGCGCTCAGCGCGGGCAAATCCGTCGTCACCGCCAACAAGGCGCTGCTGGCCGACTACACCGGCGAACTCGCCGCCGCCGCCGAGCGCAGCCGCGCCGACCTGTACTTCGAGGCCGCCGTCGCCGGTGCGATCCCGGTGGTCCGCCCGCTGATCCAGTCGCTCTCGGGTGACCGGGTGAACAAGGTCGTCGGCATCGTCAACGGCACCACCAACTTCATCCTCTCCGCGATGGACGAGACCGGCGCCGCCTACGACGACGTGCTCGCCGAGGCCACCGAACTCGGCTACGCCGAGGCCGACCCCACCGCCGATGTCGAGGGCTACGACGCCGCCGCCAAGGCCGCGATCCTGGCCTCGCTGGCGTTCCACACCCGCGTGACCGCGGCAGATGTCTACCGCGAGGGCATCTCCAAGATCACCGCCGAGGACCTGGAGACCGCGTCGGCCGTCGGCTGCACGGTGAAGCTGCTCGCCATCTGCGAGCGCGTCTCGGCCGGTCCGGGCGAGCCGACGCTGGAAGAGGGCGGCAAGGATCGCGTCTCGGTGCGCGTGTACCCGGCGCTCATCCCGCGCAAGCACCCGCTGGCCTCGGTCAACGGCGCGTTCAACGCTGTTGTCGTCGAAGCCGACAATGCCGGTCGCCTGATGTTCTACGGGCAGGGTGCAGGTGGCGCTCCCACCGCGTCGGCCGTGCTCGGTGACCTGGTGATGGCCGCGCGTAACAAGTTCTACGGTGGTCGCGCACCCGGCGAATCGGTTTATGCTGAGCTGCCGATCGCTCCGATCGGCGACACCCCCACCCGCTATCACGTGAACCTGCAGGTGGAGGACCGTCCCGGCGTACTCGCCGCGGTCGCCGACACTTTCGCCCAGCACGGGGTGAGCATCTCCACCGTGCGTCAGCAGGGCCACGGCGACGGCGCCCGGCTCGTGGTCGTCACCCACCATGCGGTGGAGTCGTCGCTGGCAGATACTGTCGCCGTATTGGCGGACATGGAATCCGTCACCGCTGTGACCAGCGTTCTCAGATTGGAAGGCACAGAAGAATGAGGCGGAATGTGCGCGGCGTCGCCGACATTCGCACCGCATCGTATGCAGAAAACACGTGTGCGCATGGTTGCGCCGCGACGCAGGGAGCGTTGGCATGAGCACGACTGGAATCGCCCCGCAGCTGGGTGTGCACTCGCGCTGGCCCGGTCTGATCGCTGCCTACCGTGACCGCTTGGCCGGTGCGGCCGACTGGGAGCCGGTGACCCTGTTCGAGGGCGGTACCCCGCTGGTCCCCGCGCCGCACCTGTCCGCGCTCACCGGGTGCGAGGTGTATCTCAAGGTCGAGGGTGCCAACCCCACCGGTTCGTTCAAGGACCGCGGCATGACCATGGCGATGACCGACGCCAAGTACCGCGGCCAGAAGGCCGTGCTGTGCGCGTCGACCGGCAACACCTCGGCCTCGGCCGCGGCGTACGCCACCCGCGCGGGCATGGAGTGCGCGGTGCTGATCCCGCAGGGCAAGATCGCGATGGGCAAGCTGGCCCAGGCCGTGATGCTCGGCGCCAAGATCATCCAGGTCGAGGGCAACTTCGACGACTGTCTCGAGCTGGCGCGCAAGGTGACCGCGGAGTTCCCGCAGGTCGGCCTCGTGAACTCGGTGAACCCGGCGCGGATCGAAGGCCAGAAGACCGCCTCGTTCGAGATCTGCGATGTGCTCGGCAAGGCGCCCGATGTGCACGTGCTGCCGGTCGGTAACGCGGGCAACATCACCGCCTACTGGCGTGGCTACCGCGAATACCACGCCGACGGCATCACCTCGGTGCTGCCGCGCATGCTCGGCGTGCAGGCCGCCGGTGCCGCGCCGCTGGTCAACGGTGCGCCCGTGAAGGACCCGGAGACCATCGCGACCGCCATCCGGATCGGCGCCCCGGCGTCGTGGAACGGTGCGATGGAGGCCAAGGACCAGTCCGGTGGTGCGTTCCGCGCGGCCACCGACGACGAGATCCTGGCCGCCTACCGCCTCGTCGCCGCGAAAGAGGGCGTCTTCGTCGAGCCCGCGTCGGCCGCGAGCGTGGCCGGTCTGCTGGCCGCGCGCAAGGAAGGCTGGCTGGATTCGGGGCTGACCGTCGTGTGCACCGTCACCGGCAACGGTCTCAAGGACCCGGACAACGCGCTGGCCGGAATGCCAGAGGTCAAGCCGATCGCCGTCGACCCGATCGCCATCGCCCGTGAACTCGAGCTGGCCTGAGTTGGCCGCACCCGAGCCCACGCTGATGACAGCGACCCTGCCCGCCGGTCTCGAAGTGACCGTGCGTGTTCCCGCCTCCACGGCCAACCTCGGGCCCGGATTCGATTGCCTGGGAATGGCATTGGGCATCTACGACGAAATCGTGGTACGCACTACCGCATCGGGACTCGACATCCGGGTGGAAGGTGAAGGCGCCGACGACGTGCCTTGGGGCCCAACACATCTGGTGGTCCGCGCGATCGAGCGTGGACTGGAATCGCTCGGTGTGTGGGCCGACGGTCTCGACGTGGTGTGCCGCAACGTGATTCCGCACTCGCGTGGGCTGGGCTCGAGCGCGTCGGCCGTGGTCGGCGGGCTGGCCGCGGGCGCCGGGCTGGCCGCGAAGTTCGACCCGGCACTGCGCATGGACGACGACCGGCTGGTGCAGCTCGCCTCGGAGTTCGAAGGCCACCCCGACAATGCCGCTGCCAGCGTGCTCGGCGCAATCGTGGTGTCGTGGACCGAAACCGGTGCCGCGCAGTCGCGTGCCTACCGGGCCGTGCGGCTCACCCCGGCGCCCGCGCTGCGCCCGGTGGTGCTGATCCCGCAGGAGCGCTCCTCCACGGCCCACACCCGCGGGCTGCTGCCCGAGCAGGTGCCCCACGGTGACGCGGCGTTCAATGTCAGCCGGGCGGCGCTGGCCGTCGTCGCGCTGACCGAACGCCCCGATCTGCTGATGTCGGCCACCGCCGACCGGTTGCACCAGACCCAGCGTGCCCCCGCGCTACCGCTGACAACCCAGTGGATCGAGCGGCTACGCGCCGCGGGTATCGCGGCGACGGTCTCGGGCGCCGGCCCGACAATTCTCGCCTTGACTACCGAAGAATTCCCCGATGACCTGCGCAAACAGGCAGAATCGGACGGTCTGCGCGTGGTCGAACCAGGCATCGCGGACGGGGTATTGATCGACTGACGGCGTGCCTGCCTTGCCGTTGTTCGCAATAGGCAGCTATTCTGGGCAAGTCCGTACATCGTGCGCATCAGACGCCGGTGCTTCATCAGGGCAATCGCTCCCCTCACCACTGTCTTCTGGTGGCGAAGGCCTCCGGTCCTCCCGCGGCGGGTAGTACGGCACAGGCGTCGAACATGGACGCATAATCCGAGCTCGGCATATGTTGCCGGGTCTACGGAACGGAACCCTCGAATCAGCACACGGCATTCGAGGGAAGGAAAGGACTTCCGTGACAGAAACGGACCTGCTCGCGACACCCGGGGTGGATTCCAACCCTACGAACTCGGGCAGCCGCGAAAGTGAATCCGGACAGATTTCGAAAATGAGCGAACAAACCGACGTCGCACGATCGGGGCTGACTGGAATGCTGTTGCCGCAGTTGCGCGCACTGGCGGGGGAGCTCGGTATCCGAGGTACCTCCGGAATGCGTAAGGGCGATCTCATCGCCGCTATCAAGGAAAATCAATCCGGAGCGCCTGCCAAGGGCGACAAGCCCGCCGCCGCCGCCGTGACGGCCACCGCGCCGGTCGCGAACGAAGCTCCCGCCAAGAACGACGCGCCTGCCAAGAACGAAGCGCCCGCGAAGGTGGACAAGTCCGCCAAGGCAGAGAAGCAGGCCGCGCCCGCCGAGAAGCAGGCTCCCGCCGAGGTCAAGGCCAGCGAGCCGACGACCGTCGAGGCCAAGCCCGTCGAGGCTCCGGCCGAACAGGCCGCGACCGAGCAGGTCAAGGCCGATGCCCCCGCCGACGCAGGCGAGGATTCCGGTCGCGATGGTGGCCAGCGTGGTCGTGGCAGGCAGCGTCGTGGGCGTGACCAGGCCCGTTCCGGTGGTGGCGACAATGCCCCCGCCGAGAACCGCGCCCCCGCGGAGAGCCGCGCCGAGGAGACCAAGCAGGCCGACAAGGCCGAGGGCGGCGACCAGGGCGAACGCCGACGCGATCGTGGCGAGCGCAACGGCGCCGAGCGCGGCGAGCGCAACGGTAACGACCGCGGCGGCAACGACCGTGGCGAGCGCACCGGTGGCGACCGTAATCAGAACGAGCGCAACCAGAATCAGAGCCAGAACGGCAACACCGGCGGTAATCGCGGTCCCCGCGACGACCGCGGTGGTGACGACGAGGAAGGCGGCCGCGGTCGCCGGGGTCGTCGATTCCGTGAGCGTCGTCGTGGTCGTGACCGCGATGGTGGTCCCGCCGGCGGTGGTCAGACCGAGGCCCGCGATTACGACATTCGCGAGGACGACGTCCTGCAGCCGGTCGCGGGCATTCTCGATGTCCTCGACAACTACGCGTTCGTGCGGACCTCCGGCTACCTCGCCGGCCCCAACGACGTGTACGTGTCGATGAACCTGGTTCGCAAGAACGGCCTGCGCCGCGGTGACGCGATCACCGGTGCGGTGCGCGCCCCGCGCGACGGCGAGCAGAACAACCAGCGACAGAAGTTCGATCCGCTGGTTCGCCTCGACACCGTGAACGGTGGCGAGCTGGAAGCAGCGCGTCGTCGGCCGGAGTTCCAGAAGCTCACCCCGCTGTACCCGAACGAGCGGCTGCGCCTGGAAACCGCGCAGAACAAGCTCACCACGCGCGTGATCGACCTGATCATGCCGATCGGTAAGGGCCAGCGTGCGCTGATCGTGTCCCCGCCCAAGGCGGGTAAGACCACGATCATGCAGGACATCGCCAACGCGATCGCGATCAACAACCCCGAGTGCTACCTCATGGTTGTCCTGGTCGACGAACGTCCCGAAGAGGTCACCGACATGCAGCGTTCGGTGAAGGGTGAGGTCATCGCCTCCACCTTCGACCGCCCGCCGGGTGACCACACCTCCGTCGCCGAGCTCGCCATCGAACGTGCCAAGCGTCTGGTGGAGATGGGCAAAGACGTTGTGGTGCTGCTCGATTCGATCACCCGATTGGGTCGTGCGTACAACAACTCCTCGCCCGCATCGGGTCGTATCCTCTCCGGTGGTGTCGACTCGACCGCGCTGTACCCGCCGAAGCGTTTCCTCGGCGCGGCCCGCAACATCGAGAACGGTGGCTCGCTCACCATCATCGCCACGGCGATGGTGGAGACCGGTTCCACCGGCGACACGGTGATCTTCGAAGAGTTCAAGGGCACCGGCAACGCCGAGCTCAAGCTCGACCGCAAGATCGCCGAGCGGCGCGTGTTCCCCGCGGTGGACATCAACCCGTCGAGCACCAGGCACGACGAGCTGCTGCTCTCGCCCGACGAGATGGCTGTCGTGCACAAGCTGCGGCGTGTGCTGTCGGGCCTGGACTCGCACCAGGCGATCGATCTGCTGATGGATCGTCTGCGCAAGTCCAAGAACAACCTCGAGTTCTTGATGACGGTCTCCAAGACCGCACCGAGCGCTCTCGACGAGTGATCGTCTAGAACTGCGAACAAGGGCCCCGCTTCGGCGGGGCCCTTGCTCGTTCTCGGCCGCCTTGATCTGGACTGAGTGGAGGGTGCGACGAAGGAGTACCCGGAGGGAGGGAAGATCGAGGGAACAGGCCGAGAACCCGCGGCGCCAGCCGCTGTGTAACAGGGAACAAACCGGAGGTGGGGGGTGTTCTGAGTGAGTGCGGCCTGATCTGGCATACTGGACCGCTGTGTGTCTGCGAGTTCTCGCAGACTCCCGCCTAGTCGGTTCCGGTTCACGTACTCCACTCCATGGAGCTACGACCCGGCGACCATTATCGAGAGGACGCCCATGAAGGCAGGAATCCACCCCACGTATGTCGACACCACCGTTGTGTGTGGTTGCGGCAACACCTTCCAGACTCGCTCCACCAAGGAGTCCGGCCAGATCTCGGTCGAGGTCTGCTCGCAGTGCCACCCGTTCTACACGGGCAAGCAGAAGATCCTCGACACCGGCGGCCGCGTGGCTCGCTTCGAGGCTCGCTACGGCAAGCGCGCAGGTGCCAAGAAGGCCGAAGACGCCTCCTAGTTACCTCCCCCGACGCCCGGTACTGCTCACGCAGGCCGGGCGTTGTTGGTTGGCGGCGCGGGCGCCGCGGGTTCTCGGCCCTGTGGGCCTCGATCTTCCCTCCCTCCGGGCACTCCTTCGTCGCACCCTCCGCTCAGTCCAGATCGAGGCGGCCGAGAAACGGCCTTCGGCCTGAAGACATCCCAGCCGGGACCATTCCCATAGGAGCTCAACGCATGGCCGATCAGACGGCCCCGTCCGCTATCGATGACATCTTGGCCGAGTACGCGGGCTTGGAGATGCAGCTCGCCGATCCGTCGTTGCACAACGACGCGGGTGCGGCGCGGCGAGTGGGGAAGCGGTTCGCCGAGCTGGCGCCGGTGATGAGCACCTATCGCAAGCTCGAGACCGTGCGCGACGACCTGGAGGCCGCCCGTGAGCTGGCCTCCGACGACGCCTCGTTCGCCGCGGAGGTGCCGGGGCTCGAGACCCAGCTCGTGGAGCTCGAGCAGGCTCTTGCCGACCTGCTCGCCCCGCGCGACCCGCACGACGGCGACGATGTGGTGCTCGAGGTGAAGTCCGGCGAGGGTGGCGAGGAATCGGCGCTGTTCGCGGCGGATCTGGCGCGCATGTACATCCGCTACGCCGAGCGGCACGGGTGGAAGGTGGAGACGCTCGACGTCACCTATTCCGACCTGGGCGGATACAAGGACGCGACGCTGTCGATCAAGAGCAAGGACGCCGCGCGCGACGGGGTGTGGTCGCGATTCAAGTTCGAGGGCGGCGTGCACCGGGTGCAGCGCGTGCCGGTGACCGAATCGCAGGGCCGCATTCATACTTCCGCCGCGGGCGTGCTGATCTACCCCGAGCCCGACGAGGTCGAGCAGGTGCAGATCGACGAGACCGACCTGCGCATCGACGTCTACCGGTCCTCCGGCAAGGGCGGCCAGGGTGTCAACACCACCGACTCCGCGGTCCGCATCACCCACCTGCCCTCTGGCATCGTGGTGACCTGCCAGAACGAACGCTCCCAGCTGCAGAACAAGGCACGCGCCATGCAGGTGCTCGCCGCCCGGCTGCAAGCTCTGGCCGAGGAGCAGGCCGACCAGGAAGCCGCGGCCGGTCGCGCCAGCCAGATCCGCACGGTCGACCGTTCCGAGCGGATCCGCACCTACAACTTCCCGGAGAACCGGATCGCCGATCACCGCATCGGTTTCAAGTCGCACAATCTCGACGCCGTCCTCGATGGCGACCTCGACCCGCTGCTCGACGCGCTCGGCAAGGCAGACCGCGACGCGCGCATGGCTGCCGAGTAACCGGCATGAGCGGCGAACGCCTCCGGTTGCGTCCGCTGATCGTCGAAGCCGCCGCGCGGCTGGCCGAGGCGGGTGTCGGTTCGCCCATGCCCGACGCGGAGCAGCTGGCCGCCCATGTGCTCGGCACCGAGCGCATGCGGCTGGCGTTGTTCCCGATGGTCGAGCCCGAGATCGCCGACCGGTACCGCGCGCTGATCGAACAACGGGCCATGCGAATTCCCTTGCAGCACTTGACCGGAACGGCCGCGATGGGTGCGATCGACCTTGCCGTCGGCCCCGGCGTCTTCGTGCCGCGCCCGGAGACCGAGCTGCTGTTCGCGTGGGCGCTGGCCCACCTGGAGACGCTCCCGCACGACCACGCACCGATCGTCGTCGACCTGTGCACCGGCTCGGGCGCACTGGCCCTTGCCATCGCCCACGCTCGCCCCGACGCAGTGGTCCACGCCGTCGAGCTCGATCCCGGCGCTCTCACCTGGGCCCGCCGCAACGCCGACACCCGCATCGCCGAGGGCGACACCCCGATCACCCTGTACTCCGACGATGTCACCGACCCGACCCTGCTCACCCCGCTGACGGGCCGGGTCGACCTGGTCGTCTCGAACCCGCCCTACATCCCCCAAGACGCGATCCTCGACCCCGAGGTAGCCGACCACGACCCTCACCGCGCGCTCTTCGGCGGCCCGGACGGCCTCGATGTCATCCGCGCCATGATCCCCACCATCGCCCGACTCCTTCGCCCGGGCGGCGCCACCGCCATCGAACACGACGACACCAACGGCGGGGGAGTAGCGGCGCTGCTCGCGGCAGCCGATTTCACCGGCATCGTCGAACACACCGATCTCGCCGACAAGCCCCGCTTCGTCGTCGCCCGCCGCTGATCCTGACCGAGTCCGACGACGACGTCAGTTCGTTGGTGGCAAACACCGACCGCGGTCGAACCTCATGGTCGAACAAGTGGCCTTGGCGCTCAGCACACTTCGAGCATCTATCGAGATACCTGATCTCGCACCGACATGGGTAACTCACCGGGTACGGGCCGACCCAGCCCCGACCATCGTCTGGCCGCCAACGTGAATCGTTTCGCGCCTGGGTCTGGCCAACAGGCGCGGAGAGGCGGGAAAGTCCCCCTACATCTGACCGTCGGCCCGACAGCTACACTCTTGCCGCACCTACGACCCGCTAAATACCCGGAGAGGCGGAACAGTGAGTACCGTCTATGACTGTGCTGAGAGCGACTCGCGTGCCGCTGGGATCACGGCGGCGACCAGCGCGTTGAAGTCCGGTCGATTGGTCGTGATGCCTACCGACACGCTCTACGGCCTCGCCGCCGACGCGTTCGATTCCGCCGCGGTGAGCGATCTGCTGGCCGCCAAGCGGCGCGGGCGGGATATGCCGGTCCCCGTGCTCGTCGGGTCGTGGCACACGATCGATGGACTGGTGTTCTCGGTGCGGCCGCAGGCCAGGGAGCTGATCCGCGCGTTCTGGCCCGGTGCGCTGAGTCTTGTTGTGCAGGCCGCGCCTTCGCTCGCGTGGGATCTCGGCGATACCCGTGGCACGGTGATGTTGCGGATGCCGTTGCATCCGGTGGCGCTGGAGTTGTTGCGTGAGGTCGGCCCCCTGGCGGTGTCGAGCGCCAATGTGTCGGGGCAGCCGCCCGCGACCACCGCCGCACAGGCGCGTGAGCAGCTGGGGTCGCTGGCGAGTGTGTACCTCGACGGTGGTCCGGCCGAGCACGCTCTCGCCTCGACGATCGTCGACCTCACCGCGGATCAGCCGCGGGTGCTGCGGGAGGGTGCTGTGCCGGTGGCCGATATCGCGGAGGTGCTCGGGATGGTGCCGGAAGCCCTGATCAGCTCCGCGCAGCGGTGATCGCACGCCGCTGATGAGCTCAGTCGTTCCCCTGCGCGAGCTACTGCTCGTGCTGCTCGTCTCGGCCACGGTGACCTTCCTGGCCACCGGCGGTGTCCGGATGCTCGCCATCTCGTTCGGCGCGGTGGCGGTGCCACGTGAGCGCGACGTGCACGTGAAGCCGATTCCGCGGATGGGCGGACTCGGTATCTATTTCGGTGTGGTCGCCGCGGTGCTGTTCGCGCATCAGCTGCCCGCGCTGCGAAGAGGTTTCGACTACACCCCTGACATTCCGGCGGTGCTGGTGGCCGCCACGATCATCGTGCTGGTCGGCATCGTCGACGACCGCTGGGGCCTGGACGCGCTCACCAAATTCGTCGGCCAGATCACCGCGGCGGGCGCGATGGCGGTGATGGGCCTGGGCTGGTACGTGATCTACAACCCGTTCAACGGCACCACCGTCGTGCTCGACCAATTGCAGGGCGGTCTCGTCACCGTGGGGATCACCGTCACCCTGGTGAATGCGATGAACTTCGTCGACGGCCTCGACGGGCTGGCCGCCGGCCTCGGCTTGATCTGCGCGAGCGCGGTTTTCGTGTTCTCCATCGGTTTGCTCTACGACCAGGGCGGCTCGGTCGACACCTATCCGCCCGCGTTGCTGGCCGCCGCGCTGGCGGGCGCCTGCCTCGGATTTCTGCCGCACAATTTCTCGCCCGCCCGAATATTCATGGGCGATACCGGGTCGATGATGATCGGTTTGATCTTGGCCGCGGTATCCACCGGCGCATCCGGCCGAATTCCGCTACAGGGTTACGGCCCGCGCGACATTGTGGGTTTGCTGTCGCCGCTGTTGCTGGTCGGCGCGGTGATGTTCATTCCGGTGCTCGACCTGTTGCTGGCGATCGTGCGCCGGGTGCGCGCCGGCGTGAGTTTCTCCACACCGGACAAAATGCATCTGCACCACCGATTGCTCCAGATCGGACATTCGCACCGGCGCGTGGTCTTGCTGATCTATTTATGGGTCGGCGTTCTCGCGTTCGGCGCGGTGGGAACTTCATTGATGGATAGACGTCTTGTTGTCTTGCTGGTGGCAGGCGGATTGGTGTTCGCGCTGGTAGTGACCGCGATCCCGTCCGTGCGCAGAACAGAGTCGACGCAGCACTGAGTTCGGCGTGCAAGGTAAAGTTCGGGCCGTGAGCTTTACACCCAAAACCGTGCCAGGCCCTGACGCCCCCCTGCGCGCCGCGCTGCGCTACGGCCTGATCGGCCTCGGCGTGCTCGTGGTCGTCTCCGTGGCGATCGCGTCGGCGGTGGCCGGGATGCCCGGTCTGTGGGGCGCGTTGCTGGGCGCCGCGATCGGTGGTGGGTTCATTCTCACCACGGTCGTCGCGGTGCTGCTCGGCGCCAAGCTGCCCCCGACCATGGCGGGCGCGGTCATGCTGGTCAGCTGGGTCGGCAAGATGCTGGTGGCGCTGCTGGTGATCGTGGTGCTCAACCAATTCGACTTCTACAGCAGGCCCGCGCTGTTCTTTACGGTGGTAGGAGCCCTGCTGATCGTTCTCGGTGCCGAGACGTACGGCGTTGTGAGCCAGAAGGTTCCGTACGTCACGACACGCGCGGGAGACAGCGAAACGGCTTCCGAGCAGGAATAATCCCACCCAGCTACGCACTGTCGTAGATAGCTTGGTAAAGTGTTGGTAAGCAAGCACCCAAGCTAGAGGCTCGGCCCGACCAACTCGGGGCATTGCCTCGAGTTACCAGGGGGGATCATTACGATCCTGCCCGGTGCCGCTATGCTTACTGCCGATCCGGGTGGAATGTGCCCGGTTGAAGCATGTCGACGATGTCGCCGACGCCCGAACAGAAGCCGATACGGGTTACACCGTACGAGCGGCTGTCGAATTTCGAGCCGACCAGAGTCGACCGCATTGATCGTCTGTATATGTCCGATCGAACCGCGGGAATGACCGTCGTACCCGCGGCCCGAACACGGGAGAGAACGCTGAGCGTCATCACTTTGGCGGCGGGCGAGTTCCACGCGCCATCGCTGTCCGACTTCTTCCCTCCAGCAGTGCTGTTCGAGGGTACGCCGTTCGAACTCGATCGTCTGATGCTGGTCCGCCTGTTGATGACCGCCGTTGTGGTGATCGTGTTCCTGCTGGCTTTCCGCTCGCCGAAGATCGTGCCGCGCGGCCTGCAGAACCTGATGGAAGCCGGTGTGGTTTTCGTCAAGGAGCAGATCGCCGACGAAGTACTCGGTAAGGAAAACGGTAAGAAGTTCCTCCCGCTCCTGGCGACGATCTTCTTCACGGTTCTCTTCCTGAACTTCTCCGGTGTGATTCCAGGATTGAACATCTCGTCCAATGCGCGCATCGGCATGCCGCTGGTCTTGGCCGCGATCGTCTACATCACCTACAACTTCGTCGGCATCCGGAAGTACGGGTTCTTCTCCTACATCCGGCACAGCATCGTCGTTCCCGACGTGCCGGTCGCGCTGCACGTGCTGCTGATCCCGATCGAGTTCATCTCGACCTTCATCCTGCGCCCGTTCACGCTGACCGTCCGACTCATGGCCAACATGCTGGCCGGCCACATCATGCTGGTGCTGTTCTTCAGCGCGACCTGGTACTTCCTGTTCGACGCCACCGCGTGGATGAAGGTCTTCTCGCCTTTCTCGCTGCTGGCAGGCATCGGCTTCACGCTGTTCGAGCTGCTGGTCATCGCGCTGCAGGCCTACGTATTCGCACTGCTGGCCGCCGTGTACATCGGCGAGGCCCAGCACGCCGCCGACCACTGACCTGACTGAACCAACTACCGGAAACCTGCTACACGCGCCGACCGGCGGGTGAGCAACAGAAAGGGAAAGATTCATGAGCCTCGCTTACCTGGCCCAGGAAGCCGCGACCACCGAGAGCACCTTCAAGGGCTTCGGCGCCATCGGCTACGGTCTGGCCGCGATCGGCCCCGGCATCGGCGTGGGTATCGTCGTCGGTAAGGCCATCGAGGGCATCGCTCGTCAGCCCGAGCTGTCCGGCCAGATCCGGACCACCATGTTCCTCGGTATCGCGTTCACCGAGGCCCTGGCGCTGATCGGCCTCGTCGCCGGCTTCATCTTCTGATTCCGATGCGCGAACTCATCACGCTCGCCGCAGAGGGAGAGGATGTGAATCCTCTCCTCCCCGCAACGTACGACATCGTCTGGTCGATCGTCTGTGTCGCCATCATCGGCGTGCTCTTCTGGAAATACGTGATCCCGCGTGTGACCAAGACACTCGAAGACCGCACCGACAAGATCGAAGGCGGTATCGCCAGGGCCGAAGCAGCCCAGGCCGAAGCACAGCAGACGCTGGAGCAGTATCAGCAGCAGCTGGCCGACGCCCGGCTCGAGGCCGCGCGCATCCGTGAGGAAGCACGCACCCAGGGTCAGCAGATCCTCGCGCAGATGCGCACGGATGCCCAGTCCGAAAGCGACCGTATCGTCGCCGCCGGTCATTCCCAGCTGGAAGCCCAGCGCCAGCAGATCCTGACGGAGCTGCGTTCCGAGGTCGGCCGTACGGCCGTCGACCTGGCCGAGAAGATCATCGGTCAGTCTGTTTCGGACGAAGCCAAGCAGGCGGCGTCGATCGACAAGTTCCTCAGCGAACTCGACGACACCGACGCCATCGGGGTCGGAAGGTAGCGACGCGAAAGTGAGAAGCATGTACGCAGCGAGCCGCGAGGCCAGTACCCGGTCTCGCGAGGCGCTTCGGGTCGCTCTGACCGGAAGCGAAACTGTTGCGGCCACAACGGGGTCGGAACTGTTCGCCGTTGTCGCCGTGCTGGACGACCAGCGTTCGCTGCGTGTGGCGCTCGCGGACGCCTCGGTGCCGGGTTCGGCGCGCGCTGAACTCAGTGAGCGGGTCTTCGGCGGCAAGGTCAGCGCTGCCACGCAGGCAGTGCTGACCACCGCGGTGGCACAGAACTGGTCACGCACCCGCGATCTGGTCGACACCCTGGTGCTGCTCGGGCAGGAAGCTCTGCTGGAGTCGGCCGCCGTCGGCGGCCGTCAGGACGCGGTGGAGGACGAGCTGTTCCGGCTCGGACGCATCGTCGCCGACAATCCGCAGCTGGAGCAGGCACTCTCCGATCAGGGCAAGCCCGCCTCGGCGCGGCGCGAACTGATCGAGCGGCTGCTCACCGGCAAGGTCGAGCCGGTCACCCTGGCGCTGGCCGAGCAGGCGGTGACCCGCCTGCGGACCAACAACATCGGCGTCGCCCTCGACGCCCTGTCCGATCTGGCGGCGGCCCGTCGTGACCAGATCGTCGCCCACGCGCACTCGGCGGTCGAGCTGAACGATCAGCAGAAGGAGAAGCTGTCGGCTTCCCTGCAGCGGATCTACGGCAAGGCGGTCACCGTGCACGTGCAGGTCGACCCGACGCTGCTGAGCGGCGTCGTCGTCCGCGTCGGAGACGACGTGATCGACGGCAGCGCCACCGGCCGACTGGAGAAGCTGCGTCGAGCACTGTCCTGACAAGGGCGCTCAACGCAGTAATTTTCCGACCCCCGACATTCGAGACCACAGCGAGAGCAGGAACAACATGGCGGAGCTGACGATCTCCTCCGACGAGATCCGTAGCGCGATCGAGAGCTACACCCAGAGCTACACCCCGGAAACCTCCATCGAAGAAGTCGGCCTCGTGACCGACACCGGCGACGGCATCGCGCACGTCAGCGGTCTGCCTTCGGCGATGGCCAACGAGCTGCTCGAGTTCCCCGGCGGGGTCCTCGGCGTCGCGCTGAACCTCGAGGACACCGAGATCGGTGCCGTCATCCTCGGCGAGTACGCCTCGCTGGAAGAGGGCCAGCAGGTCCGTCGCACCGGCGACGTGCTCTCCGTTCCCGTGGGTGACAAGTTCCTCGGTCGCGTCGTCAACCCGCTCGGCCAGCCGATCGACGGCCTGGGCGAGATCGAGACCGACGAGCGCCGCGTGCTGGAGCTGCAGGCCGCGTCCGTGCTGGAACGTCAGCCGGTCGAAGAGCCCCTCGCAACCGGTATCACCGCGATCGACGCGCTGACGGCCATCGGCCGCGGCCAGCGTCAGCTGATCATCGGCGACCGCAAGACGGGCAAGACCGCCGTCGCGATCGACGCGATCCTGAACCAGAAGGCGAACTGGGAGACCGGCGACGCCGACAAGCAGGTTCGCTGCATCTACGTCGCGATCGGCCAGAAGGGCTCCACCATCGCGGGCGTCAAGACCGCGCTCGAGGAGCACGGCGCGATGGAGTACACCACCATCGTCGCGGCCCCGGCCTCCGATTCCGCCGGCTTCAAGTGGCTGGCTCCGTACACCGGTTCGGCCATCGGCCAGCACTGGATGTACCAGGGCAAGCACGTCCTCATCGTGTTCGACGACCTGACCAAGCAGGCCGAGGCGTACCGCGCCATCTCGCTGCTGCTGCGTCGTCCGCCGGGCCGCGAGGCGTACCCCGGTGACGTCTTCTACCTGCACTCCCGTCTGCTGGAGCGTTGCGCGAAGCTGTCCGACGAAATGGGCGGCGGCTCGATGACCGGTCTGCCGATCATCGAGACCAAGGCCAACGACGTCTCGGCGTTCATCCCGACCAACGTCATCTCCATCACCGACGGCCAGGTCTTCCTCGAGTCCGACCTGTTCAACAAGGGCGTCCGCCCGGCGATCAACGTCGGTACCTCGGTTTCCCGTGTCGGTGGCGCCGCGCAGACCAAGGCCATGAAGAAGGTCGCCGGTTCGCTGCGTCTGGAAATGGCGCAGTACCGCGAGCTGGAGGCGTTCTCCGCCTTCGCCTCCGACCTCGATGCCGCGTCGCTGGCGCAGCTCGAGCGTGGTGCCCGCTGGGTCGAGCTGCTCAAGCAGGACCAGTACTCCCCGGTCTCGGTCGAGGATCAGGTCGTCTCGATCTTCCTGGTCGACGCCGGCTACTACGAGTCGGTGCCCGTCGCCGACGTGCGTCGCTTCACCGCCGAGCTGCTCGAGTACCTGCACGGTGCGACCCAGAGCTCGTTCGACGCGCTCGAGGGTGGCAAGAAGCCGCTCGCCGGCGAGGCCGCCGACGCGATCAAGGCCGAAACCGACAAGTTCAAGCAGGGCTTCCTCGATTCGGACGGCAAGCGCATCGTGAACGAGGCTGCGGCAGGCGAGCTGGACCACGAAGAGGTCGAGTCGCTGTCGGTCACTCGCAAGCACGTCGACAAGTAAGCCGGGTCATGATGTCGGCAATTTCCGATCTGGCGAATGAAGGGAGTGTGAACCGCTAGTGGCAAGTTTGCGCGAATTGCGCTCCCGCATTCGTGGTGTGAATTCGATCAAGAAGATCACCAAGGCTCAGGAACTGATCGCGACCTCGCGAATTTCCAAGGCCCAGGCCAGGGTTGCGGCTGCCAAGCCGTACGCCGAGGAGATCACCAAGGTCCTCGGCGAACTGGCGAGCGCTTCGAAGAACCTGTCGCACCCGCTGCTGACCGAGCGTCCCAACGCTCGTCGGGCCGCTGTCCTGGTGATCACCAGTGACAGCGGTATGTGCGGTGGCTACAACTCGAACGTGCTCAAGCGTGCCGAGGAGCTCATGACCTCGCTGCGTGGCGACGGCAAGGAACCCGTTCTGTACGTGATGGGCAACAAGGGCATCACGTACTACAAGTTCCGCAACCGTCCGTTCCAGGCGTCGTGGGCAGGCTTCTCCCAGCAGCCCAAGTACACCGATGCGTCGTCCGCGTGCAAGCACCTGGTCGAGGCCTTCATGGCCGGCTCCGAGGGCGAGGTCACCTCGCTCGACGAGACCGGAACCATCGAGGGTGTCGACGAGCTGCACATCGTGTACACCAAGTTCGTGTCGATGCTGACCCAGAATCCGGAGGTGCGCCGCCTGGCGCCGATCCAGGTCAGCTACGTCGACGAGAACTACGAGCTCGGCGACGACATGATGTCGGACTCGCCGAACGTGGTGGCCACGGCACAGTACGAGTTCGAGCCGGACGCCGATGTACTGCTCGGGGCTCTGCTGCCCAAGTACATCAACACGCGTATCTACGCATCGTTGCTCGAGGCAGCGGCATCCGAGTCCGCGGCTCGGCGCACCGCAATGAAGGCGGCGACCGATAACGCCAACGAGCTGGCCAATGTGCTCCAGCGCGAGGCGAACTCGGTGCGTCAGGCCCAGATCACGCAGGAAATCAGCGAAATCGTCGGCGGCGTCAACGCGCTGGCGTCGAGCTCGGACCGCGACTAAGAAGCGCAGGAAGAGAACCAATCTAATGACCGCAGCTGTCACTCAGGACAACGCGAAGAAGGCGGGCGAAACCGCTGGACGCGTCGTCCGTGTCATCGGCCCCGTCGTGGACGTCGAGTTCCCGCGTGGCGCCATTCCCGAGCTGTTCAACGCTCTGA
The DNA here is from genome assembly GCF_042719755.1 of Nocardia sp. NPDC058519. Taxonomy (NCBI): domain Bacteria; kingdom Bacillati; phylum Actinomycetota; class Actinomycetes; order Mycobacteriales; family Nocardiaceae; genus Nocardia; species Nocardia sp. NPDC058519. Next base: position 56,796 of record NZ_JBHXNK010000041.1, read on the forward strand.
ACTCCGACATCGAGCTCCCGTCGGTGGCCAAGACCCTCACCCTCGAGGTCGCTCAGCACCTCGGCGACAACATCGTGCGCACCATCTCGATGCAGCCGACCGACGGCCTGGTCCGTGGCGCGACCGTCACCGACACCGGCAAGCCGATCTCGGTGCCCGTCGGCGACATCGTCAAGGGCCACGTGTTCAACGCCCTCGGTGACTGCCTCGACACTCCCGGCCTCGGCCGCGACGGCGAGCAGTGGGGCATCCACCGTCAGCCGCCGAGCTTCGACCAGCTCGAGGGCAAGACCGAGATCCTCGAGACCGGCGTCAAGGTCATCGACCTGCTGACCCCGTACGTCAAGGGCGGCAAGATCGGTCTGTTCGGTGGTGCCGGTGTCGGCAAGACCGTGCTGATCCAGGAGATGATCACCCGTATCGCTCGCGAGTTCTCGGGCACCTCGGTGTTCGCGGGCGTCGGTGAGCGTACTCGTGAGGGCACCGACCTCCGTCTGGAAATGGAAGAGATGGGCGTCCTTCCGGACACCGCCCTCGTCTTCGGCCAGATGGACGAGCCGCCGGGCACGCGTATGCGCGTCGCCCTGTCGGCGCTGACCATGGCGGAGTACTTCCGCGATGTCCAGCACCAGGACGTGCTGCTCTTCATCGACAACATCTTCCGTTTCACCCAGGCCGGTTCCGAGGTCTCGACCCTGCTGGGTCGCATGCCTTCGGCCGTGGGTTACCAGCCGACGCTGGCGGACGAGATGGGTCAGCTCCAGGAGCGCATCACCTCGACCAAGGGTCGCTCGATCACCTCGCTGCAGGCGATCTACGTCCCCGCCGACGACTACACCGACCCGGCGCCGGCGACCACCTTCGCCCACCTGGATGCGACGACCGAGCTTTCGCGCCCGATCTCGCAGAAGGGCATCTACCCGGCCGTCGACCCGCTGACCTCGACCTCTCGTATCCTCGAGGCTTCGATCGTCGGCGAGCGCCACTTCCGGGTCGCCAACGAGGTCAAGCGGATCCTGCAGAAGTACAAGGAACTGCAGGACATCATCGCCATCCTCGGCATGGACGAGCTCTCCGAAGAGGACAAGGTCCTCGTCGGTCGCGCCCGTCGCCTGGAGAAGTTCCTCGGTCAGAACTTCATCGTCGCCGAGAAGTTCACCGGCCAGGTCGGCTCGGTCGTTCCGCTGGAACAGACCATCGACGACTTCGACCGTGTCTGCAAGGGCGAGTTCGACCACTACCCGGAGCAGGCGTTCAACTCCTGCGGTGGTCTCGACGACGTCGAGGCAGCCGCGAAGAAGATCCTCGGGAAGTAGTCCACTATGGCGGAGATGACAGTTGATCTCGTAGCTGTCGAACGCAAGCTCTGGTCCGGCCAGGCTTCGTTCGTCAGCGCGCAGACCACCGAAGGTCAGATCGGCATCATGGCAGGCCACGAGCCGCTGCTCGGTCAGCTCGTCGAGGGCGGCACGGTTTCCATCGTGTCGACCGACGGCGAGCGGATCGTCGCCGCGGTGCACGGCGGCTTCTTCTCGGTCACCGCCGACACCGTGCGTGTGCTGGCCGAGTCCGCGGAACTCGCGGGCGAGGTCGACGTCGACGCGGCGCGCAAGGTGCTGGCCGACGCGAGCGCCACCGAGGTGGAGCTGCGCGCGGCGCAGGGCCAGGTGCGCGCGGTCGAAGCGACCGTGACCGACTGATCGCAGTAGAACGACGCTCTGCCGGCGAGGAACTTCGGTTCCTCGCCGGCAGAGTTGTTTGTGCCGCCTTTTTCGTGGGGATCGACGATCCGGCCGAAGCGCCGACCAGCGGGCGTGATTGAATGGAGGAGCGGGGGTTTAGTGCCACCGGTAAGAGCGAAAGGGCGTACGGCATTGCAAACCGGGATGGTTCTCCTGATCATTCTGGTGCTGACGCTCGTGTTCGTAGCCGGGGCCTCGACCTATCGCCTGGTGATGTTGCGCCGCGGGGGCACGGCCGCGCTACTACGCACTCTGCCCGCGCGCGGCGGCCAAGGCTGGCGGCACGGGCTCATTCGCTACGACGAGGATCGCCTCGTCTTCTTCAAACTGACCAGCCTGAAATTCGGCCCCGACTCCACGGTGCATCGGCAGGGCCTCGAGATCGTCGAGCGCCGAGCGCCACAGGGCGACGAATTCGACATCATGACCGATGACATCGTGGTGGTAGCCGTCACCGATCCGCAGAACAGTTTCGAGTTAGCGCTCGACCGCGGTTCGATGGCGGCTTTTCTGTCCTGGGTGGAGTCGCGACCGTCCGATCGCGCCCGCCGTACTCGTGGAGGCCCGTCGTGAGTGTGCACCTGACCCGCATCTACACCCGCACGGGTGACGACGGAACGACCGGTCTCAGCGACTTCTCCCGCGTCGCCAAGAACGATCCACGGCTGATCGCCTACGCCGACTGCGACGAAGCCAACGCCGCCCTCGGTGTCGCCGTCGCCCTCGGTGCGCCCGAACCCGCGGTGCTCACGGTGCTTCGCCAGATCCAGAACGATCTGTTCGACGCCGGCGCCGACCTGTCCACCCCGGTTGTCGCCGAACCGAAGTACCCGCCGCTGCGCATCACCCAGCCCTATATCGACCGGCTGGAGAAGTGGTGCGACGAGTTCAACGACGGTCTGGCACCGCTGAATTCGTTCATCCTGCCCGGCGGCACGCCGTTGGCTGCGTTGTTGCACACAGCTCGCACGGTGGTGCGTCGCGCCGAGCGATCCGCGTGGGCAGCCGTCGATTCCCACCCCGACGACACCAGTGTGCTGCCCGCGAAATACCTGAATCGACTCTCGGACCTGCTGTTCATCCTCAGCCGGGCCACCAACCCCTCCGGCGACGTGTTGTGGCAGCCCGGCGGCGGACTACCGCGCTGAAAGCGACTCTCCGAGGCGAAGAATCGGTCGGTTTCTTGTTCTTTCGTGGCAGGGGGGCGTGTCGTCGCGTGACGGTCGATAAGCTGGCGTGGTGAGCGAACGGTTTCTGGTCTCCGGCGGCAATCGACTCGTCGGCGAGGTCGCGGTCGGCGGCGCGAAGAACAGCGTGCTGAAGCTGATGGCTGCCTCGTTGCTGGCCGAGGGCACGACCACCATCACCAACTGCCCTGACATCCTCGATGTCCCCCTGATGGCGGAGGTCCTGCGCGGCCTCGGCTGCGATGTGACGATCTCCGACGACGTCGGCGGCGACAACTCGGTGGTCACCATCGATACCCCCGCCGAACCCAAGTACCACGCGGATTTCCCCGCGGTGACCCAGTTCCGCGCGTCGGTGTGTGTGCTCGGTCCGCTGATGGCGCGCTGCAAACGTGCCGTGGTGGCGCTACCCGGTGGTGACGCGATCGGATCGCGTCCCCTCGATATGCACCAGGCAGGCCTTCGCCTGCTCGGCGCGACCAGCGAGATCGAGCACGGGTGCGTCGTCGCCCGCGCCGACGAGCTGCAGGGTGCGCGGATCCGCCTCGACTTCCCGTCGGTCGGCGCGACCGAGAACATCCTGATGGCCGCGGTCCTGGCCGAAGGGGAGACGGTCATCGACAACGCGGCGCGCGAGCCCGACATCGTCGACCTGTGCACCATGCTCGTCCAGATGGGTGCGCGGATCGAGGGTGCCGGTTCCTCGGTGCTCACCGTGCAGGGGGTCAAGAGCCTCTCGCCCACCACGCACCGGGTGATCGGCGACCGCATCGTCGCCGCCACCTGGGGGATCGCCGCCGCGATGACCACCGGCGATGTCCGGGTCACCGGCGTCAACCCCAAGCACCTGGCCCTGGTGCTGGACAAGCTGCGCTCGGCCGGCGCGCGAATCTCCTACGAGCCCAACGGCTTCCGGGTCGTACAGGCCGAGCGTCCACGCGCGGTGAACTTCGCGACGCTGCCGTTCCCCGGCTTCCCCACCGATCTGCAGCCGATGGCCATCGGCCTGGCCGCCATCGCCGACGGCACCTCGATGATCACCGAGAACGTCTTCGAGGCGCGGTTCCGTTTCGTGGAGGAGATGATCCGGCTCGGCTCCGACGCCCGGACCGACGGTCACCATGCGGTGGTCCGTGGGATCCCGCGGTTGTCGAGTGCACCGGTCTGGTCTTCCGACATCCGCGCGGGTGCGGGCCTGGTACTGGCCGGCCTCGTCGCCGACGGTGTCACCGAAGTGCACGACGTCTATCACATCGACCGCGGCTATCCGAGGTTCGTCGAGCAGATGCAAGCACTCGGAGGACAGGTCGAACGGGTCGATGTGCCGAAATAGGCTCCTGACCAGCCGATTTGACTTCGTGTTGGTCGGCACGTAACTTTATTCGAGTCAGAGCGACACGGACACCGACTCAGCCGCCCAGCGGTTGGGACACGAGGTAGGACGTTGAGCGCCTGACTGATCATGTGTTCAGAGGAACTCGGATCGGATTTGCTTCCGGCCGGTTGCCTGAGCTAAAGTACGAACCCTTGCCTCACTGAAACCCCTACCAGATGTTGTGGGTAGAAGTGTGTGCGTGTGTTCTTTGAGAACTCAATAGTGTGTCGATGAATGTCAGTGCCAATAATAATTATTGGTTCCAACCTTCGCGTACCCCCCGGTCGTGGGAGGTTGGACAAAAACAACAGCGAAATTTTTTTGCTGGTGTTTGGCTTTGCTAGGTTTTCGGACTCTAGTCTTTAGATTATTCTGATTGACCCTTCGGGGTTGGTTGAGAGTCTTCAACGGAGAGTTTGATCCTGGCTCAGGACGAACGCTGGCGGCGTGCTTAACACATGCAAGTCGAGCGGTAAGGCCCTTCGGGGTAC
>NZ_JBHXNK010000042.1:0-53109 GCF_042719755.1 Nocardia sp. NPDC058519
TCTTCTTGGCCGTCCCTCCCTTGGGGTGGGTTGTGGGGGGGTTGGGTGTGCGGTCATGGCGGATTTGGGGCGGGCGTTGTGGTTGGGGGTGCGGGGGTTGGGAGTGCGGTCATGGCGGATTTGGGGCGGGCGTTGTGGTTGGGGGTGCGGGTGGTGGCGGGGTTCGGGGGATAGCCCGCGTGATTTCTTTGGAGGTGGTCCTGCCAGGATTGGGGGTGTGAATGCGCAAGTGGAGACTGTTGTCGACTTGGATGCTATTGCTCACAATGTGCGGGTGTTGCGGGAGTACGCGCAGGGGGCCGCTGTGATGGTGGTGGTCAAGGCTGACGGGTACAACCATGGTGCGGTGGAGGTGGCTCGGGCGGCGTTGGGGGCGGGGGCTCGGGAGTTGGGGGTGACCACGGTTGCCGAGGGGCTGGCGTTGCGGGCGGCTGGGATTACCGCGCCTGTTCTTTGTTGGCTCAATACTGTTGATGCTGATTACGCGGCGGCTGTCGCGGGGGATATCGAGATCGGGGTGTCTTCGCTGGCGCAGTTGCGGGCCGTGGAGCGGGCCGCGCTGGTGGTGGGGCAGACGGCGACGGTGACGTTGAAGGTTGATACGGGGCTCAATCGCAACGGGGTGTCGGGGACGGAGTATCCGCAGGTCTTGCGGGCTTTGCGGGGGCTCGTCGACGGGCAGGTGGTGCGGTTTCGGGCGATCTTCTCCCACCTCGCGCATGCCGATGAGCCGGGGCACCCGATGCTGGACCGGCAGCGGGAACGGTTTGTCGAGGCGATCGCGCTGGCCAAGGAGCACGGGCTCGAACCCGAGCTGGTGCATCTGTCGAATTCGGCGGCCACGTTGACCAGGCCTGATCTGCATTTCGACATGGTTCGGCCCGGTATCTCGGTGTACGGGCTCTCGCCCATCCCCGAGCTCGGACAATTCGGGTTGAAGCCCGCGATGACGTTCCAAGCGGAGGTCGCGCTGGTGAAACAAGTGTCGGCGGGGGAGGGCGTGTCGTACGGGCATCGGTGGGTCGCACCGCGCGATACGACGATCGCCCTGGTGCCCGCGGGGTATGCCGACGGTGTATTCCGGTCGCTGAGTGGCCGTTTCGAGGTGTGGTTGGGCGGGGCACGACACCGTAATGTCGGGCGGGTGTGCATGGACCAGTTCATGGTTGACCTCGGCGACAACGCGGGCGGCGTACGGGAGGGCGACCGTGCGGTGCTGTTCGGCGGCGGCGCGGGACAGCCACACGCGCTCGACTGGGCGCGGGCGCTGGACACCATCGACTACGAGGTCGTCTGCGCACCGCGGGGTCGTACGGTCCGCCGCTACGTGGGGACCGGCCGATGACCCGGCGCTCGGTGATCCGCGGCGGCCTAGCGACCGCGGGGCTGCTCGCGGGGCTCGCCATCGCCCATACCTTGCGCCAGATCGGCGCGCGGGTGATCTGGCCTGCCGAACGCGACGAATATCGCGAGGAGAACTTCGCCCTGATCGACGAGGACGAACCGGGGGTGGTGCTCGCCGACGACGGTGTGTCGCTGGCCACCCGCACCTTCGGTGACGATTCCGCCGAGGTCACGATCGTTTTCGTGCACGGATTCTGCAACAGCATGGAGTCCTTCCACTTCCAGCGCCGCGATCTCGCGCAGCAGTGGGGGTCGCGGCTGCGGATGGTCTTCTTCGATCTGCGCGGACACGGACGCTCCGGCTCGCCGAGCACCGAGAGCTGCACGGTCGCCCAGCTCGGCCGCGACCTCGCAGGTGTCATCCGCGAGTGCGCGCCGACCGGGCCGGTGGTGCTGGTCGGGCATTCGCTCGGTGGGATGGCGGTGCTCGCGGCCGCCGCGCAGTTCCCCGAGCTGTTCGCGTCGCGGGTGCGCGCGGTCGGGCTGCTGAGCACCGCGGCCGCGGAGGTGACCTCGACCGGGATCTCGCAACTGATCCGGCATCCCGCGGTCGACGGGTTCCGGCTGGCGGCGCGAACGGCGCCGACGCTGGTGCAGTTCAGCCGCAGCGCGAGCAAGCAGGTGGTGACGCCGATCCTGCACGTCAGCTCGTTCCACGGCCCGGTGAGCCCGACCCTGTCGCGATTCACCACGATGATGATCGACCGCACACCGGTCGGCACCATCGAAAAGTTCCTGAAAGCGATTGAGCTGCACGATGAATCGGCCGCATTGCCGGTCTTGAGCGAACTGCCGGTACTGATTCTCGGCGGCGCGCACGATGTGGTGATCCCCTTCCGCAACTCCCGCGCACTGGCGGCGGAACTGCCGGGCAGCGAGCTGGTCCGGGTGCGTGAGGCGGCGCACATGCCGCACCTGCAGTTCCCGGAGGTGAGCCTGGCCGCACTCGACCGGCTGCTGGCGCGCGCGGGGATCATCGGCACACGCGGCGAGGAGGCCGTCGGTGGCTGACCCGCACCAGCGCGTCCTCGACACGGTCGAGGACACCGAAGCGTTCGGCCGCGAACTGGCGGCCACCCTGCGACCGGGTGATCTGGTCGTTCTCGACGGCCCGCTCGGCGCCGGGAAAACCGCGCTCACCAGGGGAATCGCCGCCGGACTCGGTGTCGCGGGGCGGGTCAGCTCGCCGACGTTCATCATCGCGCGAGCGCACAAGGCCGGGGTGCGCCCGGACGGCACGCCCGGGGTGGCGATGGTTCATGTCGACGCCTATCGCCTCGCGGGCGACCTCGACGAACTGGACTCGCTCGACCTCGACACCGACCTGCATCACGCGGTCGTCGTCGTGGAATGGGGCAGGGGGGTCGTCGAACACCTCGCCGACCGGCATCTGCGAGTGCAACTCGCCCGGGAGCCGGAATCCGATGTGCGCACGGCGATCTGGGAATGGATCGAATAACGCGCGATCACCCGCGCACCGGTGCGCGCCGAGCGCCGATACCACCCGGTATTGTTGAGACAATCATGCTCGTACTAGCAGTCGACACCGCGACACCCGCCGTTACAGCGGGATTGGTGCACCTGTCACCTGCCGGTGAACCCGGCACCCGGCCCGCCGTGGCGACGCTCGCTGCCCGCGTGAAGGTCGATGCCCGCGCGCACGCCGAGGTTCTCACCCCGCAGATCCTGGAGTGTCTGGCCGAGGCGGGGGTGCGCCGCGACGAGCTCGACGCGGTCGTCGTCGGGCTCGGACCGGGACCGTTCACCGGGCTACGCGTGGGAATGGCCACCGCGGCCGCTTTCGGTGACGCGCTCGGGTTACCCGTGCACGGGGTGTGCAGTCTCGACGCGATCGCCGCCGACACCCTCGGTGAGAAGCGCGATCCCGGCGAACTGCTGGTGGTCACCGACGCGCGCAGGCGTGAGGTGTACTGGGCCAAGTATCTGAACGGGGTGCGAGTCGCCGGTCCCGAGGTGAACAAGGCTGCCGACGTGCCGGTCGGTGAGGCCGCGGTGATCGCCGGGTCGGCCGCGCATGTCGACTATTTCGATCTACCGGTGCTGCCGAGCGAGACGCCGTCGCCTGCCGGGCTGGTCATCGTCGCCGCGCCCGCGCTACTGGCCGGAGACGTGCCGGCGGCGCTGGTGCCGTTGTATCTGCGTAGGCCCGATGCGGTGGAGAACAGCTTCCGCACCCTCGACCGGACCGGGGCGTGAGTGCCGTGACCGAGTACCTGATCGCTCCCATGACGCTGCCCGATATCGACCGCTGCGTCGAACTGGAGCACCTGCTGTTTCCCGAGGACGACCCGTGGCAGGCGGTGTCGTTCCGGTCCGAGCTGGCCGGTGGGCACAATCGCTACATCACCGCGCGCGATGCCGACGGGATGATGGTCGGCTACGCGGGCATCGCGCTGCTCGGTGACGACGCCCATCCCGAGGCCGAGGTGCACACGATCGGCGTCGACCCGCAATGTCATCGGGGCGGTATCGGCACGCTGCTGCTCGAAGCGTTGCTGGCCACCGCGGCCGAACGTGGTGGGCCGGTGTTTCTCGAGGTGCGCACCGACAACGCACCCGCCATCGCGATGTACGCCAAGCACGGTTTTCACATCATCGGGTTGCGCAAGAACTACTACCACCCCAGCGGTGCCGACGCTTATACGATGCGGCGCCCGGAACTGACCGCCGCGGCCGATGAATGGGCCGCTCGGGGTCGGCAGGACGAGGTGTTGTCGTGATCGTCGCCGGATTCGACCGGGCGGCGGGCGACCAGCGGAACGAGGCATTGTCGTGATCGTCATGGGGATCGAAAGCTCGTGCGACGAAACGGGAGTCGGCATCGTGCGCCGGCATTCCGATGGCTCCGTCGAGCTACTCGCCGATGAGGTCGCCTCGAGCGTCGACCAGCACGCGCGCTTCGGGGGCGTGGTGCCCGAGATCGCCTCGCGCGCCCATCTCGAGGCGATCGTGCCCGCGATGCGCCGGGCGCTGGCGACCGCGGGAATCAGCAAGCCCGACGCGCTCGCCGTCACCATCGGGCCGGGGCTGGCCGGTGCGCTGCTGGTGGGAGTGGCCGCGGCCAAGGCCTATGCGGCGGCGTGGGATGTGCCGTTCTACGCGCTCAACCACCTCGGCGGGCATGTGGCGGTCGATACGCTCGAGCACGGGCCGATGCCGCCCGCGGTGGCGCTGCTCGTTTCCGGTGGGCACACGCATCTGCTGCAGGTCACGGATCTGGGTGAGCCGATCACCGAACTCGGCAGCACCGTCGACGATGCCGCGGGGGAGGCGTTCGACAAGGTCGCGCGGCTGCTCGGTCTCGGCTATCCCGGCGGGCCCGCCCTCGACGCTGCCGCCACCTCGGGTGACGCGCGGGCGATCGCCTTTCCTCGTGGCATGACCGGGCCACGCGACGCGCGCTATGACTTCTCGTTCTCCGGCCTCAAGACCGCAGTAGCCCGCTATGTCGAGGCCGCGCAGCGTCAGGGCATCACGCCCGACCAGCTGCCGATTCCCGATATCGCCGCGTCCTTTCAGGAGGCGGTCGCCGATGTGCTCACGATGAAGGCCGTGCGCGCGGCCACCGATATCGGTGTCGACACGATTGTGCTCGGCGGCGGTGCCACCGCCAACTCGCGCATTCGATCGCTCGCCGAAGAGCGTTGCGCTGCCGCGGGTTTGACGCTTCGCGTGCCGAAGCCGCGGCTGTGCACGGACAACGGTGTGATGATCGCGGCGCTGGGTGCGCATGTGATCGCGGCGGGTGCGCAACCCGCCGCTCTGACTGTCGCGACGGATCCGGGGCTGCCGGTTTCTGTGAGCGCTCTGCGGGGATAGCGCCGCAACCCAGGCCGACAGCGAGCTACTCGCTGAATACCCGGAGCGCCGGAACGGAGTTGGGGGTGGAGGGGCGTTGTGGCCTGCCGCCGCCGGAGGAGCCGCTGTCCACGGTGCCGAGGGGGGACTCGGGGTAGGGGATCTGCGGGAGATTCGGGTCGGGACGCAGGGTGGGAGCCGTTGTCGCGTTCGGCGCCGACGGGTTGGGGGCGTTCGTGGTCGGCGCCCCGTTGGTGACCGCGGGGGTTGCTTCGATGGCGGGTGGGGCGTTGGTGGTGCCCGTGCGCTCGGTGCTCTGACGATTGGCGGGGGTGGGTGCCGGGGAGGGCACCAACGGTAAGGGGGATTGACGCACGGTGCTGCTAGTACCGGCCGGAGTGACATCGGGGGTATCGGGCGTGACGGCTTGCACGCCGTAGCCGATCACCAGACCGACCACCACCACCGCGCCCACGAGGGTGCCGACGACCTTGACGAAGGTGCCACTCGGTGCGTCGGTGGCCGCGCCGCCGGACAGTCCGGACGGTGCCGCGGCATCGGCGACCAGCGCGGCACCCTTGGCGATCACCGCCTCCGGGTCGGGCACGGTGAGCACGGGCACGTCGAGGCGCGAGTCGAGAATGTCGATGACGCAAGGGATATTGGCGCACCCGCCGATCACGGCGACCGCGTCGGGGTACTTCGGCGCACGGGTGAACACCGACGCCGAGAACAGCGCGATATTGCGCAGCAGGCCGCCGATGAGCTCCTCGAAATCGGGGCGGGTGAGCTCGAGCCCTTGCCCCGCGACGTGATCGACGGTGACCACGGGTGCCAGCGACAGGTGTTCCTTGGCGGCGCGGCCGCGATTGGTCAGCGTGGTGCGGTTGGGCCTGGTGCCGCGACGGGCGTAGTGCAGGTCCACCAGGTGGTGGTAGATCAGCTCGTCGATCGCGTTGCCGCTCAGCGTCGGCGTCCGTTCGCTGTGCAGGACCACGTTCTCGGTGTAATCGGCGACGGTGACGGTGAGTCCGGTTGCGCCCAGGTCGATCACGGCGACGGTGGCGTAGCGGTCGAGCAGTCCGGTGTGGCGCAGGTAGGCCAGGGCGGCCGCGCCCTCGGTGACCAACCGCAGATCACGGTGGCGGGCGCAGGCGGCCCGAATGGCCTGTGCCTGTTCCTTGTTGCGGTAGGCGACGGCGACGCTGGTCGGTGGCCGCGAACGGGCCGACTCGGCGCGACGGCCGCCGCCGGAATAGCGCCCGAGCGGTTCGCCTACCATCACGGCCTGGGAAACCGGTAACTGGATGGTCATCAATTCGATCGAGGACGCCACGAGATCGCCGAGGTCGGAATGTGCCTCATCGGCGGAAACTACGCGGTAGTCGAAAGTCTGCTCGCCCGCGGGCCCCGTAGCGACCAGTGCCGAGCACACCACCTCGTTCCCGGCCGAGATGCCGAGGGATGTTCGCATGTTCACCTCCCTTCAAGCTGATGGTGCTCTCCGAGCGGATGGCGCCTTCCTGTGCTATGTCACAGCCTGTTATGCGAACGTTACAGATTGTGGCAGGCGATGTGAAGATCACTGGCCAGTGTGGGCGTGTCGAGAATGCGACATCGGCAGAACCCGACCTTGAGTGCTGGCACTCTCGCGTATAGAGTGCTAGTCGGCACGTACTAGTTGGGCACTGTGTAGCTGTACTTGTGCCAAGTCGACTTCTGGGCTTCGGCTCCGGCACCCGCGACGACGGGGCTGTGCGCAGGGTCGCGAGCTGACCGAAACCGGTCCGGGACACCAGTTCCGGACAACCGAATTTCCCCTGAAAGTGGAGGGCTCAACGTGGCGAGCGTGAACATCAAGCCGCTCGAGGACAAGATCCTCGTCCAGGCCAACGAGGCCGAGACGACGACGGCCTCCGGCCTGGTCATCCCGGACACGGCCAAGGAGAAGCCGCAGGAGGGCACCGTCATTGCCGTCGGAGCGGGCCGCGTCACCGATAAGGGTGACCGCATCCCGGTCGACGTCAAGGAAGGCGACGTCGTCATCTACAGCAAGTACGGCGGCACCGAGATCAAGTACCAGGGTGGGGAATACCTCATCCTCTCGGCGCGCGACATCCTGGCCGTCGTCACCAAGTAAGGCCAACGCCGCATCAGCGTTCCGCCCCGGCGTCTTCACAGGCCCGGGGCGGATTGCGTTCACGAACAGGAGTTGAATCCTCTATGCCCAAGCAGATCGAGTTCGACGAAAAGGCTCGCCGGGCTCTGGAACGCGGTGTCGACAAGCTGGCCGACGCCGTCAAGGTGACCCTCGGCCCCCGCGGCCGGCATGTGGTGCTGGCCAAGGCTTTCGGTGGCCCGACCGTCACCAACGACGGTGTCACCATCGCGCGTGAGATCGACCTCGAGGACCCCTTCGAGAACCTCGGCGCACAGCTCGTCAAGAGCGTCGCCACCAAGACCAACGACGTCGCGGGCGACGGTACGACCACCGCCACCGTGCTGGCTCAGGCCTTCGTGCGCGGCGGCCTGAAGAACGTCGCCGCGGGCGCCAACCCGATCACCCTCGGCCAGGGCATCGCCGCTGCCGCCGAGAAGGTGTCGGAGGTGCTGCTCGCGCTGGCCACCCCCGTCTCCGGCGAGAAGGCCATCGCCCAGGTCGCCACCGTTTCCTCGCGTGACGAGGAAATCGGCGAGATGGTCGGCAAGGCCCTCACCACGGTCGGCAAGGACGGCGTCGTGACCGTCGAGGAGTCCTCGACCACGAACACCGAACTCGTCATCACCGAGGGTGTGCAGTTCGACAAGGGCTACCTCTCGCCCTACTTCCAGACCGATCCCGAGACCCAGCAGGCCGTGCTCGAGGATGCCTACATCCTGCTGCACCGCGACAAGATCAGCTCGCTGCCCGATCTGCTGCCGCTGCTCGAGAAGATCGCCGAGTCCGGCAAGGCCGTGCTGATCGTGGCCGAGGACGTCGACGGCGAAGCGCTGTCCACCCTGGTGGTCAACTCGATCCGCAAGACCATCAAGGCCGTCGCGGTCAAGGCACCGTTCTTCGGTGACCGTCGCAAGGCGTTCCTCGACGACCTGGCCGTCGTCACCGGTGGCACCGTGATCAACCCCGATCTCGGCGTCACCCTGCGCGAGGCCACCATCGAGCAGCTGGGTCAGGCGCGTCGCGTCGTCGTCACCAAGGACGAGACCGTGCTGATCGACGGCGGGGGCTCCGACGAGGACATCAAGGGCCGCAGCGCGCAGCTGCGTCGCGAGATCGAGGCCTCGGACTCCGACTGGGATCGCGAGAAGCTCGAAGAGCGTCTGGCGAAGCTGGCCGGTGGCGTCGCGGTGATCAAGGTCGGCGCTGCCACCGAGACCGCGCTCAAGGAGCGCAAGTACCGTGTCGACGACGCGGTCGCCGCCGCCAAGGCCGCGGTAGAGGAGGGCATCGTCCCCGGTGGTGGTTCGGCACTCGTTATCGCCGCTGCCGCGCTGGTCGAGCTGCGTGACTCGTTCTCCGGCGACAAGGCTGTGGGTGTCGAGGTGGTTCGCAAGGGCCTCGAGGCGCCGCTGTACTGGATCGCCAGCAACGCCGGTCTCGACGGTGCAGTTGTCGTCGCCAAGGTCTCCGAGGGCAAGGAAGGCTTCAACGCCGCCACCCTGACCTACGGCGACCTGCTCGCCGACGGTGTCGTCGACCCGGTCAAGGTGACCCGCTCCGCCGTGGTGAACGCCGCCTCGGTCGCGCGGATGATCCTGACCACCGAGAGCGCCATCGTGGAGAAGCCGGCCGAGGCCGACGACGACCACGGGCATCACGGTCACTCGCACTGAGCGATGAACAACGAAGGCCCCCGGATCGCGAGCGCGATCTGGGGGCCTTTCGTTGTCCGCTAGCTGGCTACCGGCGGATCTTCGGCATCGAGCGCGGCCAGTAAACGGTCACGCAGCGACGGAGGCGGTGGGGTGGGGGTTGCGGACGCGAGTTCGGCGAGCACTGCGCGGGTACAGCGAAGCTCTCGCAGGAACTCGGTACACAGGGTTGGGTCTTCGGTATCGATGATGGTCTGGATCGCGTGATGGTCTTCGTCGTCGATCAATCCGAGCGCGACGGTGTGCGCGAGATCGATCTGGGCTTCGTTCATCTCACGTCACCCCCAAACTTTTCTTCAGTCGTGTCAATCCGTCCCGAATTCGGGACTTAACGGTCGGTAACCCGATGCCGAGGTATTGAGCTACCTCCGCGTAGGTCCGCCCGCCGTAGTAGGCGAGCGAGATCGCCTCGCGCTGGGTCTCGGTGAGGGTCGAGAGTCCGCGCTGGACGGCCTGTTGTTCTAGTCTGCGTTCCACCTCCTCGGTGACCTCGTCGAATTCGTGGCCGAGCACCCGGATCCCGTACGCGACCTCGCGCTGGGTGTGGGCTTGCTCGGCGCGAACCCGGTCGACCGCGCGCCGGTGTGCCAGCGTCATCAGCCAGGTCACCGCCGACCCCTTGGCGGGGTCGAAACTCGTGGCGGTACGCCAGATCTGGAGATAGACCTCCTGAGTGGTCTCCTCCGCGTACCCGGGGTCGTGGAGCACCCGCAGGACCAGGCCGAAAACGCGCGCAGACGTTCGGTCGTACAGCTCGGCAAAGGCCTGCTGGTCGGACAGACCGCATCGTTCCAGCAGTGCAGCTAGCTCGACTCCTTCGGCCGCGCGTGCGGTAACCGCAGAATCCACGCTCGGTGGAAAGGCTTCGCTTCGGAACCCATTCTGTGTCATCGGTCACGAATCTAGCCCGCGGCTATGACCTCCCCGCGACCGGGGGTGTCTTTATTCGGGTGCCAGCTGTTTGCTAGGGATTCGGCGCGCCACGGTCAGCGGATTGGAACAGATTTGCCAACCCCGGCAGACGGGCTCGGTGGGGTCTCAGACGGCCATCCGGCGCCGGTTGCGACGGGCGTGCATCTCGCGTTCGGTCTCGGACATGCCACCCCAGATGCCGTAGGGCTCGCTGACTTTGAGGGCATGGGTCCGGCACTGCATGAGGACGGGGCAGGCCCGGCAGATCTCCTTGGCGCGCATCTCGCGTGCCGTGCGGGCACGGCCGCGTTCGCCGTCGGGGTGGAAGAAGACCGCGGAGTCCTGACCGCGGCACGAGCCACGCATCTGCCAGTCCCAGACATCGGCGTTCGGTCCGGGGAGGTGGGTGGGCATGGGCATGGGAACTCCTTGAGGCGCGAGCTCGTCGGCGTTGTCGAGCGAGTGGTGCGGCAGGTCTTCGCGCCACCCGATGATGGGTGGCCGGCTCGACGGTGCCTGACGGTGCCGCTCGGAGGTCGCTGCGATTTCGCGCGGCGCCAACCGTGGCGATGAGCTACGTTAGGTGCAGGCGGGAATTTCCGTCAATAGTTCGGCGCATGAGTTCAGTAAATCTGCAACGCTGAAATTTAACCTACTCACTATTTACATTTCACACCCGATCCCTCCATACTGTTTGGTTGGCTATGGATCGGGTGTCTTCCTGTCTCTCCTGCGCCCTCGATTTTCCCAGGTCGCGCCGGTCGGGGCCGGGTTCGCGCCGGCGGCGCTCCTCGTGCGCGAGTGTGTTGGATCACAGCGGTCCCCGCGGGTGGACTGCGTATAGATGGCGTAAACGGGGCGCGAAGGTTAATTGCGCGGAACGCATGTGAATTCGAGACTTTGCGGTAGCGGCATCGGGGAGCGGAGATTTACCTGATGGCAACATCGGCACTCGAGGGAAATGCTGTTTGTTTGCTGGATAGGCGTTCGGGCGTCATAACACGCGAACCTCCCCGGACCGGTGGCGGCTAGAGTCTCGTCGTGCAGACAAAGGCCTCACCCGCGGATATCGGTTCCGAAATACTCGTTTCGACTGCCTTCGGCCCCACTCCAGGCCTGGCCGCTGCGGAGTTGCCGGAGCCCGCGGACCCCTTGTCGCGGTGGTACCGCGCGGTCGCGCTCGGCGGGCAGGGCCGCTACGCCGCCGCCCGTGCTGACCTGCTGGTATTGGCTCGAACCGTGACGGATCCCGGCCTGAAATCCCTCGTCGAGAGCACCCGGGGATCGCTGCTGCGCCAGCTCGGCGACCACGCGGCGGCGGCAGCGTTCGACGGCCGCGCCGCGACGATCGCACTCGGCGCCACCGGGGCGGCCCGCGCCGAGGCACTCGCCGACGCGTATACGGGCCTGGCCGCCGACGCGCTGGGCACCGGCCGACTCCGCCTTGCCCACAAACTGCTCGGCCGCGTGCGGTCACTGCTCGCCGACGCGCCCCCGCGAGCGGAGGTGCGCTGGCATTGGGTGCGCGCCGAGACCGCGCTCGCCGGCGGCGAAGCGAGCGCAGCGCTGCGCGAGGCGGTCGCGGCCGCCGACCTCGCCGCGGCGCTGCACTCGGTACGCCACCAGGTGAAATCGGCACTGCTCGTCGCGGCCGCGACCGCAGCGACCGGTGCCATCGCCGAGTCCGCGGAACTGGCAGACCGGGTCGACGCGCGCTGCCGCGAAAACGGCCTTCTGCCACTGCGCTGGGCCACCGCGATGCTGCGCTCGGGAGTCGCCGCACCGCCACACGCGCGCGCCGCGGCGAACGAAGCCGCAGATCATGGCGCCCGTCTACGGGCCTTGGGTGGCGACATCGCCCCGCTGGGTGCGTGATTCGCTGCGGATGATCTTCCTGAGAGGTCCGTTAGAAGCGACCACGCCCGCTGGCGGCCGATCCGGGGGTCGCTATTGTTAGTCCGTTCCGCCTTTTCGGTGGAAGCTCGGTCACATTCGACCGCGCCACTCGTAACGCCAGGAAAATCTCTGACGATGACGCATATGGGCGAAGAGTTGGACCTCGCCGTCGCTGCGGCTGCGCAGGGCGACAGGACCGCTTTAGCTCGGGTATTGGAACTGGTCCGTCCCTTGGTGGTTCGCTACTGCAGGGCACGGATCGGAGCCGCGGAGCGCGGACAGCTCTCCGCGGACGATGTTGCGCAAGAGGTCTGTATGGCTGTGATGACCGCCCTGCCCCGCTATCAGGACCAGGGTCGGCCCTTCATGGCCTTCGTGTATGGAATCGCTTCGCACAAGGTCGCCGACGCCCATCGCAACGCCGCCCGTAACAAGGCGGAGGCGATGGCCGAAGTACCAGATGTCATATCCACCGACCAGGGACCGGAACAGCGGGCTCTCGACTCGGAGACGAGCAGGCAGATGAACACTCTGCTGGCAACGCTCCCCGAGAAGCATCGAGAAATCCTGATCCTGCGCTTGGTCATGGGTCTGTCAGCAGAGGAAACCGCAGTCGCCGTGGGCAGCACGGCGGGGGCGATACGGGTTGCCCAGCACAGGGCACTCGCGAAACTGAAGTCACAAGTGGCGAGGGCAGGTGAAATGTATGGCTAGGGATGGCGAGCGCGGTCTAGGCGACCGGAGAAGTTGGCAGCGCGGATCGCACGACAGCGGTCCCTACGCCGCCGAGGATGCCGGTGACTCCGGACCGGTCGACATTGCGGCGGTGCGCAGCGATGACGCGCTGATCGACGCGATCTCGAGCGATGGTCCGGTGCGTACCGACAGTCCCGAGGAGTTCCAGCTGGCGTCGCTACTCGCGGATTGGCGGGCCGACCTTCTGGCCGAGCCGATGCCCGCGGGCCCTGATCTGGACACCGTGTTCGCGGCAGTCAATCAGGAGATCGGCGCGCGGCAGGTTCGAGTCGGAGCTTCCTCGCGCGGACGTCTACGGCTGGTCCGCCCGATTTTCGGGGCAGCAGCGGCATTGTCGCTGGTGTTCGGCGGTATCACGGCCTTCGCTTACAGCGCGGCCCCCGGCGATCCGCTGTGGCGGGTCAAGGAGGTCGTGTTCAGCGAGCAGGCGCAGTCCACCGTCGTGCAGTACGCCGACGAGGATCTGCTGGCCGCACAGAACCTGCTCACCTCGGGCAATCCCGAACAGGCGAAGGCCAGGCTGGAACAGGCTTCGGCCAACGCGGGCCAGGTCGACGACAAGGGCAAGCGCGAGGATCTGATCGCGCGCTGGAACCTGCTTCGTGATCAGCTGCTGAAGGTCGCGCCGGAGATCGGCGCGCAGTTGCCGCCGGTCACGTCCGAAGCGGGCAAGCCGACTTCTGCCGTGCAGGTCCCCCCGACGACCAACCCGGGCACCACCGCGCCGGTGGCACCGACAGCTCCCGGCCAGAGCACCACCGATCCGGCCACCCAGCCGCCGGTCATCATGCAGACGCCGGGCCCGGAGACCAAGCCGTTGGTTCCGCCGGTCGAGCAGACGCAGCCGCCGGTGACCACCCAGCCGCCGGTGACCCAACCGCCGGTGACAGTCGATCCGACGACGCCGCCGACGACCATCGTCGAACCACCGCCGGTCGTGACCGTGCCGACGGTGGCCCCGACGGTTGTCCCGACGTCGGCAACGCTGCCCCCGACGGTGCCCCCCACCTTGCAGGTGCCGTCCGCGGCGACGATCGTGCCCGCGCCGCCGATTGTGCCGTCGTCCTGAGCGACGATCTCCGAGCAACGATGAATTGAACCAACGACGAAGGCCCCGAACAGGTTCGGGGCCTTCGTCGTTTTCGGGGTGCGTTTTCGGTACGGGCCCGCGTCATCCCCCACGCACGCGTGACCGGAGCGGGGGAGCGGGGCCTTACGACAGGCTCAGCTGTGCTGAGCCGCCGCCGGAGCTCAGTTGTCGAACCCGTCGAACCCGTCGCCGTGGAACGCCTCGTTCATCGACGCGTCCGCGTAACCGCGGCAGTAGTCCCACGTGACGTAAGCCTCGGGAGTGGGATCGTAGGCGGGCTCGTGCGGACGGACGGTGCCGTCGACGAGTAGCTGCAGCAGGTTTGCCCGCAGCATGTCCCAGTCGTGGTAGTGATCTTGCCGACAATCCTCACAGCTGACGACCAGGCCGCGGATGCCGCGGTGGGCCAGCAGGGCTTCGTATACGGCGAGGTCTGCGAGATCTTCCTCGACCGCTAGGCGCTCATGAGGATCCAACGGCTCACCGGGCTCGATCGCATCGAGCGCGGCAGACGGGTCGGAGGGGTCTCCGGCGAAGGGATCCGGCGGCAGGCCAGGTGGTAGATGGTCACGCACATCCCCACGGTACGCAGTACTTGGTGCATCGCGCCAGCGATGCACCGGGCAAGTTTTGCGGAAGGGCTCACTTCACAGGCGTGTCCGGGCGCCGGATACCATGGAATGCAGGCGTCGGCGACTTTGTTCTTGCCGACCATCCGAAAGCTTTTTTCCGCTCGAGCACCGACGCACTGTGTTCAGTCGCGTCGGTTGCTATGACGACCAGGAGGGGTCGATCCGAATGAGTAATCCCGTGTCGGGCGAACGAATCGCGGTGCGCCCTCCTACGGGGGGCGACGATCCGACCAAGATCGCCATGCTCGGCCTCACGTTCGACGACGTGCTGTTGCTGCCTGCCGCCTCGGATCTCATCCCCAGCTCGGTCGAGACGTCCAGCCGGCTGACCAGGGACATCACCCTGCGTACGCCACTGGTGAGCTCGGCCATGGACACCGTCACCGAGGCGCGCATGGCCATCGCCATGGCGCGTGCGGGCGGTATGGGCGTGCTGCACCGCAACCTATCGGCCGCCGATCAGGCCGCCCAGGTGGAGACGGTGAAGCGGTCGGAGGCGGGCATGGTGACCGATCCGGTCACCTGTCGTCCCACCGATACCCTCGCCGAGGTCGACGCCATGTGCGCCCGCTTCCGCATCTCGGGTCTGCCGGTGGTGGACGAGACCGGTGCGCTGGTCGGCATCATCACCAACCGCGACATGCGTTTCGAGGTCGATCAGGATCGCCGCGTGGACGAGGTGATGACCAAGGCGCCGCTGATCACCGCGCGTGAGGGTGTCACCGCCGAGGCCGCGCTGGGTCTGCTGCGCCGCCACAAGATCGAGAAGCTGCCGATCGTCGACGGCAACGGCCGCCTGCGCGGGCTGATCACGGTCAAGGACTTCGTCAAGACCGATCAGTACCCCAACGCCACCAAGGACCGCGACGGCCGCCTGCTGGTCGGTGCCGCGATCGGTGTCGGTGAGGACTCCTGGTCGCGTGCCATGACGCTGGCCGACGCCGGTGTCGACGTGCTGATCGTCGATACCGCGCACGGCCACCAGTCGCAGGTGCTGCAGATGGTCGCCAAGGTCAAGGCCGAGGTCGGTGACCGGATCCAGATCGTCGGCGGCAATGTCGCCACCCGTGCGGGTGCCGCAGCGCTCGTCGAGGCGGGCGTCGACGCGGTGAAGGTGGGTGTGGGCCCCGGCTCCATCTGCACCACCCGTGTGGTCGCCGGTGTCGGCGCGCCGCAGATCACCGCGATCCTCGAAGCCGTCGCCGCCTGCAAGGCCGCCGGTGTGCCGGTGATCGCCGACGGTGGCGTGCAGTACTCCGGCGACGTCGCCAAGGCCATCGCCGCCGGCGCGTCCACCGTGATGCTCGGCTCGCTGCTCGCGGGCACGGCCGAGTCGCCCGGTGAGCTGATCCTGGTGAACGGCAAGCAGTTCAAGAGCTACCGCGGCATGGGCTCCCTCGGCGCCATGCAGGGCCGCGGCCAGGCCAAGTCGTACTCCAAGGACCGCTACTTCCAGGACGACGTGCTCGCCGAGGACAAGCTCGTCCCCGAGGGCATCGAAGGCCGCGTCCCGTTCCGTGGCCCGGTCAACCAGGTGATCCACCAGCTCGTCGGCGGCCTGCGCGCCGCGATGGGCTACACCGGTTCGCAGAACATCGAGCACCTCCAGGGCGCGCAGTTCGTGCAGATCACCGCGGCGGGTCTCAAGGAGAGCCACCCGCACGACATCACGATGACCGTCGAGGCCCCGAACTACTCCGGGCGCGGCTGAGTACAATAGATGCGTTTGTGCGCCGGGAGGTACGCTCCCGGCGCACAGCCATGCAGTCCGTCAGGTCTGCGAAAACGCGCGCACACGCGCGCCCGAACACAGGGAGCAACTGTGCGTGACATGGTCGAAATCGGTATGGGCAGGGTCGCCCGTCGGACCTATGAGCTCGACGACGTCGATATCGTGCCCTCGCGGCGGACGCGGTCGTCGAAGCTGGTCTCGTTGGCCTGGCAGCTCGACGCCTACCGTTTCGAGATCCCGGTGCTCGCGCACCCCACCGACGCGCTGGTCTCGCCCGAGTTCGCGATCGAGCTGGGCCGCCAGGGTGGCCTCGGTGTGATCAACGGCGAGGGCCTCTGGGCGCGCCACGCCGACGTGCAGGCGAAGATCGACCAGCTGCTGGATCTGGTCGACAAGGGGGGTTACGAAAAGGCCATCTCGCTGCTGCAGGAACTGCACGCCGCGCCGATGCAGCCCGATCTGCTGGCCGCCGCCGTCGCGCAGGTCCGTGCGGCCGGGGTGACCACCTCGGTGCGCGTGAGCCCGCAGAACGCCCGCGCGCTGACCCCCGCGCTGCTCCAGGCAGGCGTCGACCTGCTGGTCGTGCAGGGCACCATCATCTCCGCCGAGCACGTCGGTGGCGATGAGCCGCTCAACCTCAAGACCTTCATCGCCGAGCTGGATGTGCCGGTCGTGGCCGGTGGCGTGAGCGATCACCGCACCGCCCTGCACCTGATGCGCACCGGTGCGGCGGGCGTGATCGTCGGCTACGGCTCGTTCCCCGGCGCCACCACCACCGGCGAGGTGCTCGGCATCGGTGTCCCGATGGCGACCGCGATCGCCGATGCGGCCGCGGCCCGTCGCGATTACCTCGACGAGACCGGCGGCCGCTACGTGCACGTCATCGCCGATGGTGACGTGGCCACCTCGGGTCAGCTGGCCAAGGCCATCGCCTGCGGTGCCGACGCCGTGATGCTCGGTGTGCCGCTGTCGGCTTCGGCCGAGGCGCCCGGTCGCGGCTGGTACTGGCCCTCGGCCACCGCGCACCCCTCGGTGCCGCGCGGTTCGTTCCTGCCGGTCGACGAGGCCTGGATCGACGGTCCCGACGGCGCGGTGACCCGCCCGAGCCTCGAGCGCGTGCTCTACGGCCCCTCCGACGACCCGTTCGGCTCGCTGAACCTGGTCGGTGGCCTGCGCCGGTCGATGGCCAAGGCAGGCTACTCCGACCTCAAGGAATTCCAGAAGGTCGGGCTCAGCGTCCGCTGAAGCGCCTGGCGCTAGCGAACGTGGGTCAGTGAGACCCGATCCTTCAGGAACCGGGAGATCGCGGTATTGACCGGTTCCGGGTGGGTCATCGTGACGGCAAGGCGGGCGCCATCGATCTCCACGAAGGTGGAGGCGGTGAGCCCGTCGGCCAGCGTGCGGGCCCGATCGCCCGCGATGCCGCTCTGTGTGGCGTGGATGATCAGTGCCGGGCAGGTGATCTCGCGCAGCCGGTCGAGTACCGAATCGCGCCCGAGCAGGCAGCCGACGGCGGCGTCGAGCCCGCTGTGGGCGTCGCCGACCCAGCGGCGGGTCCAGATGTCGCGGTACCAGGTGTCGTCGCCGATGAGCCAGTCGGCCAGGCGGCCCGCGGCTTCCTCGCGGGAGCTGCGGTCGTGCCACTCGTCGAGGAACCGCTGGGTGGCGGTGGACTGTTCCAGCGTCGGCCCGTGCGCCTCGGTGCTGATCAAGATCAGCGCGGCGACCCGTTCCGGTGCGACCAGCGCGGTCCGCAATGCTGTGAAGCCCCCTTGCGCTGTTCCGCCGACGATCGCGCGTTCGGCGCCGATCGAGTCGAGCACGGTCAGCGCGTCACGCGCCGCGGTCCAGTAGGTGAAGGGCAATCGCTGGTCTTTGGTGCGGCCGTGACCGCGCGCGTCCCAGGCGACGATCCGGAATTCGGGAGCGAGTGCGGCCTGCTGCGAGGCGAACATCGTGCGATCCATGAAGAATTCGTGGGCGAGCAACACCACCGGACCCGTGCCACCGCTGTCCTCGTAGTAGATGTCGGCATCGATCGCGCGGGCGAATGGCACGAGCACGAGGATAGCCAGAGCCACCGCGCCACGCCCAATATTGGGGGTGCGTCGTGCCCAGTCACTACCGCGCGTCCGGCTCCGGCGATGCCCGATGCTTGCTCGTCGTACCCCGTCACTAAACTGTGGCGGTGGCAGATACTCAGAGACCGGTCCTCGTCGTCGACTTCGGCGCGCAGTACGCCCAGCTGATCGCCCGACGGGTGCGTGAGGCGCGGGTGTTCTCCGAGGTGATTCCCCACACGATGACAGTGGAAGAGATCGCCGACAAGCAGCCGCTTGCCGTGATCCTGTCCGGTGGTCCGTCGAGCGTGTATGCCGAGGGCGCACCGCAACTCGACGCGCGGCTGTTCGATCTCGGCGTGCCCGTGTTCGGCATCTGCTACGGCTTCCAGGCGATGGCGCAGGCGCTCGGCGGCACGGTGTCGCACACCGGCACCCGCGAATACGGCCGCACCGAACTGAACATCGACGGCGGTGTGCTGCACGGCGGCCTGCCGACCATCCAGCCGGTGTGGATGTCGCACGGTGACGCGGTGACCGATGCCCCCGAGGGCTTCGAGGTCACCGGCACCACCGCGGGCGCCCCCGTCGCCGCGTTCGAGGATCGCGCGCGTCGGCTGGCAGGCGTCCAGTACCACCCCGAGGTGCTGCACTCCCCGCACGGCCAGCAGGTGCTCAGCCGCTTCCTGCACGACCTGGCGGGCATCCCCGCGCAGTGGACCCCGGCCAATATCGCCGAGTCGCTGATCGAGAGCGTGCGCGAGCAGATCGGTGACGGCCACGCCATCTGTGGTCTGTCCGGTGGTGTCGACTCCGCCGTCGCCGCCGCGCTGGTGCAGCGCGCGATCGGTGACCGGCTCACCTGTGTGTTCGTCGACCACGGTCTGCTGCGGGCCGGTGAACGCGAGCAGGTCCAGCAGGACTTCGTCGCCGCGACCGGCGCCAAGCTGGTGACCGTCGACGCGGTGGACAAGTTCCTCGGTGAGCTGAAGGGCGTCTCCGATCCCGAGGAGAAGCGCAAGATCATCGGGCGCGAGTTCATCCGCTCCTTCGAGGACGCGGTCGCCGGCATCGTCACCGAAGAGGGTGCGGCCGCGGGCAGCGCCCCGAAGGTCGAATACCTGGTCCAGGGCACCCTGTACCCGGACGTCGTCGAATCCGGCGGCGGCACGGGGACCGCGAACATCAAGAGTCACCACAATGTCGGTGGCCTGCCCGACGACCTCGAGTTCGACCTGGTCGAGCCGCTGCGCCTGCTGTTCAAGGACGAGGTCCGCGCGGTCGGCCGCGAGCTGGGCCTGCCCGAGGAAATCGTTGCGCGCCAGCCGTTCCCCGGTCCGGGTCTCGCGATCCGCATCGTCGGTGAGGTGACCGCCGACCGGCTCGAGCTGCTCCGCCAGGCCGACGCCATCGCCCGCGAGGAGCTCACCGCCGCCGGTCTGGACAAGCAGATCTGGCAGTGCCCGGTCGTGTTGCTCGCCGACGTGCGCTCGGTCGGTGTGCAGGGCGACGGCCGCACCTACGGTCACCCGATCGTGCTGCGTCCGGTGTCGAGCGAGGACGCGATGACCGCGGACTGGACCCGGCTGCCCTACGACGTGCTGGAGCGGATCTCCACGCGCATCACCAACGAGGTGGCCGAGGTCAACCGCGTGGTCCTCGACGTGACGAGCAAGCCGCCGGGCACCATCGAGTGGGAGTGATTCACTGAGCCGGCCGTGGCGGTAGCGCCGCCTGGGTGAACAGCAGTCTGCCCAGGAGGAAGCCGCCGCTGTGCGGCCGGTGGGTGGCAGGCGGCAGGACCTTCGCCAGTGGGGTTTCCGGTTGCCTATCGGATTTGTCCATTGCCCTTGTCTTTCAACTGGTCCCGTACACAGCAATGGCCCGTCACGATGACGGGCCATTGCTGGTTTCCGGGGGTTGTCCTTCGGTCAGTGGTGTTTGCGGCTCGGGGTCAGCGTGAGCAGCAGGCCGATGACGATGGCCGCGATCACCACGCCCCAGCCGATGGGCAGGATCCCGCCGCCGTCGGGGGTCGGCCCGCCGAGCAGTGCCCAGACGCTCACCGCGAGTGCGATCAGGCCGATGGTCAGCAGGGGGAACGCCGGTCGGCGCCGGGTCTCGACGCTGTTGCGCTCAGCCACGGGTCACCTCCACATCGCCGAGGTGCATCTTGATCTTCAGGTCGAGAACGGGCGCACCGGGGGTGTCCGGTCCGCTGCGCCCTTCCGTGCAGGTCGAATCGGCTACTCGGATGGCACATGTCGTGTTCACTGTCATCCCTTCGGGCAGGTGCACTTTCGCGTCACCGATGTTCACCGCGACTTCGACGCTGCGGGACTCGGTGAGGGTCAGGCCACGCAGATCCAGCGTGCCCGAACCGATGTCGAGGGCGTAGCGCGGCTGCAGTTCGGTCACCGAGGTCGGTGCCCAGACGCGGTCGCCGACGGCGCCGTTGTTCTCGAAGTCGATCGGCCCGATCAGCGAGGCGAGCACCACGAATCCGGCCAGCGGGGCGGTGAGTACCAGCAGTCCGTACCCGCGCCGCAGGAACGCGCCCGCGACGAGGCCGAGTCCGACCACGGCGAGTGCGAAGGCGGCGATTCGCGCGGGGGTCATCCATTCGACGCCCGATGCCGCTGCGGCGCCCGCCAGCGCCGCGGCGAGGATCGCCAGGCCGATGGTGACCGGGGTCAGCCGGGAACGTGGACGTTTCGGTGCGGGCAGTGGTGCTACGGGCGCGTAGCGGGGCGCCGCTTCCGGGAGCTCCCAGGCCAGCGGTGCGACGGCGAGCGGGTCCCAGCCGTTGGGCACCTGCGCGTTGATGCGAGGGGGTTCCGGTGCGGGAGAGATGGTTCCGGGGAGATTCTTGTACAGAACCGCGGTGGTGCCGGTCTCCTCGGCTTCAGGGGATTTCGGGCTGTCCGCACGCTTGCCGAGATCGATGGGCGCGGCCGAATCATCCACCGGACGAATCGGATCCGCGGTCGACTCGCTCGGGCTCGCCTCGGCTTTCGGTGCGTCCGAAGCCGGCGTGTCCGCCCCGTCGGAGACTTCGCGTGCCGAGTCGGGCTCGCTGGATTCGGCCGGTGTCACCGTGATCCGAGCGGTGTCGACCGAATCCGAAGTGGTGTCGGCTGTTTCGGCGATGTCCTTGTGCAGCACGACTGTCTCGGCGGCGTCGACCCGCAACAGCGGGGTGGATTCGGCGGTGGCCGTACGGGTTTCCGCATGGGCGGGCGCCGGATCGGGGACGTAGGCGTCGGGGAGTTTGGTGTAGGGCGTGTACATCCCCGTCGCCGGCATCTCCGGGTTGAACGGATAGCCGCGCACCGGGGCACCGGTCGGGTAGCCCGCACCCGGATAGCCCGTCGTGCCGAGCGGCGCGCGGTAGGCGTCGAAACCCGCAGGCAGCTCGGGATGACGCAGGTACAGCATCCACCAGCCGGCGAGCATCAGCCCAAGACTGACGACCCCGCCCCCGCCCATCCCCAGCCCGATCGGCCCCATGGCCGACACGGCGATAGCCAGCGCGACGATCAGCACGATGGTCTTGGTCTGCGAATGCGACCCCCGATTGTGCGACGACAAGGCCTGCGCCGCCGACACCTCGTTCCCCGCCGACCCCAGCACCAGCCAGGCCAGCAGGTACAGCATGATGCCGGCCCCACCGAAGATCGTCGACACCACGAAGGCCACCCGCACGAGCACGGGATCCACCCCGTACCGCAACCCGAACCCCGCCGCGACACCGGCGATCGGCCCCTGCCGAGGCAGCCGGACGGGCCGCGTCTGCCACATCTGGTGAACCTGGTCGGCGAAGCTCGTTCTGCTCATGCCATCCATGGTGTGCCGAGCCACCCCTTTCGCACATCGGGGGTAACCCTGAGAATTTCCCGGGTTCAGGGGCAGGGGGAGCGGTAGGGGACGTTCGCGACGTAGCTGCGCCAGACCGCTTCGGTGAGTTCGCCGGTGGCCGCGCAGATTCGTGCGGCCACAGCCTCCGCGTCGAGGTCCCACACCTCGAGCAGACCGGTTTCGGCGATGATCACGAGTTGTTCGCCGCGTGGGTGCATGGTCGCCCACCGATACTGTCCATCGATGAGACCGATCGGGCCGCTGTGTTTGCGTGGTGCGTGTGGATCGTCGAGGTTCCACAGGTCGGTCGTGCCGTCGTCGCTCGATATCGCCAGCTTCGAGCTGTCGGCTGCGGCGGACACCTGGCTGAATTGACTCCCCTCGGTGGGAGTGTCGGTGGTCAGCGGCGTGAACGTGTCGGGGGCGTCGACATCCGAGAGCCCGAACTTGCCGGACTCGAGGACAGCGATGGTCCGATTGTCAGGCAGGAACTGCGACGGCTGATAGAACTGGCGCAGGTCGGTTTCGTTCTCGGTGACCAAGCGGGGGTGCATCGGATCGTCCAGATTCCAGATTTGGCGAATGGCGTCCTGTCGTGGGCTGCTTTCGTTGCCGGCGAAGACAACCGGGTCGACGAGTATTACTTCGACGCGGGTTCCGTCGGGGCTGGAGTCGCTGAAGAAGACCGTTCCGGCCGTTGCGGTGATCGGTGGGCCGAGGGGCGCCGGTGCGGCCCGGTCGCTGACGTCCCACATCTGTACCGAGTTCTCGAAGGTCAGCAGCATCCGATCGCCCTTCACCGTTGATCGGTCGGCGCCCTCGGTCGGCCAGTCGGGCAGTGGTCGCGGGTGGCGCGGGTCGTCGAGGTCGAAGACGATTCGCCGACCGCCGTCCGAGTCGTGCATGGATAGGGTGCGCCCGTCCGGACTCAGCGTGACATTCGACTGCTCTGGCGACCCAGGGATGGTGGACAACCGGACAGGGCGACGCGCGTCGGTGGTGTCCCAGACCGTCACGTCGTCGGCCCAGGACCGCATTGCCATCCGATCGCCGGTTCGGTCGAACACCGGAGTAGGGGGTGTTCCGGGAATCTTGTCGATCGCCGAGGGCGGCAGCGTCCACGTTTTCAGCATCCCGTCGTTTCCGGCTCCGAGGAGTATCGGTTCGCCCGGGAGGAAAACCATCGACCTCGGTCCGCCGCTACAGGCGGAGGCTGGTGCCAGCGGACAGGCGACGGGACGCACCGAGAGGTCGGGCCCGACCTGAACGGGCTGCGTCGGGTCCGCGATGTTCCACAGCCGCCCGTGCTTGTCGGAGCCGGCGGCGAGCAGGTTCCCGTCCTCGTGGAACACGATCGAGCCCAGCACATCGTTGTCGACTCGGATCGGTGCGCCGTAGGTGCGTGGGTGATGTGGGTCGGTGATTTCCCATAACTCGACTCGGCTCGACGATGCGGTGTTGCGGCTCTTCGATCCGTAGGTCCCCACGGCCAGGCGGGTGCCGTCCGGACTGAGGGCAAAGTCTTGGAGATGGTCGCCGCTCACCGTGGAGATCGGTGGCGCGGCGGGGCGCGCGGTCGCGGGCCCGCGGATATCCCACAGCTGCACGGTGTCAGCAATCGCGGCGTCGACCGTGATGGCGCCGACGGCGAGGACAGTGCTGTCCGGGCTGAATACGGCCCTGACGATGAGCACAGGGGCATCGGGGGCGTGAATGTCGCCACCGTGCAGCGATCGCGTGACCGTGCGCGATGGGCGTGACCGATCACGGATGTCCCAGAGGGCAAGCGTCGACGGAGCGACCACGGCGAGCCGCGTTCCACTCGGATCGACAGCGATCGCGTCGACCCGGTCGATGGTCTCGAGCGTGTGGATCAGTCGGGGGGACTCGGGGCGAGCGAGATCCCACAGCTGGATACCGGCGGGTCCTATGGTGACCGCATCGGTGCTGCCCGGGATGAAGACGAGTTCGTCGAGCTTCGTCCCGAACTCGGTGACGAGGCGTTGCGGCCGGGTGGGATCGTGAATGTTCCAGAAGGCTGTGTCGCGGTCGTAGTCGATCGAGACGAGTAGTTTGTCGGCCGGCCGGACGGCCAACTTTTTCACGCCACGCTCGTGAGCGGGTACAGCGGCGACAAGCGGCGAGTCTTGGCTGTTCAACAGCTGGGTACGGGTCGATACGTCGGGACGAATTCGATAGGCGGCCAGCAGAAACTGTGTCGATAACGACGGGTCGCTGACTCTGGTTCGTTGGGAGGCGGCCACCAGTTCGGCGTAGTCGCGGTCCAGCGCGCGCTGATCGGCGAGCCTGCTGCGGTCAATGGCGATCACACCGGTGGCAAGCAGCGCGAGCACCACCACGATCGCCCCGATCCGACGGCGCCCACCGATCCGGACGGCCCGCCGTGAGGCCGCTAGAAAGGCACGCACCCGCGGACTGATCGGGGCACCTCCGGTGTGCTCGCTCGCGCTGTCGAGCCGGGTGCCGCGATACAGCAGCGCCGAATCATGGCCCGCTGCTTCCCATTCGGCCGCATCGTGCTCGAGCCGCTGCCGGACCAGGTGCCCGACCCGGTCGGTGTCGATCCAGCCGCGCAGCCGGGGCCATGCGGTCAGCACGATTTCGTGGGAGAACTGCACCGAGCCCGCGTCGAGGGCGATCAGCCTGCTGGCCGCGAGCACTTCCAGTGCTTCCGCCGTGGCGTCGGGATCACCGCTGCGGCCCAGCAATTCGGCGCGGTCGACGGTTCGTCTGGTGTCGCGCGCGTCCTGCCCGACCGTGACAAGCGAGCCGAGCAACTCCTGCGCGGCGTTCTGCTGCGCCGTAGTGAGCTCGCTCCAGGCCAGTTCGGCGGTCTCGGCGACCGACCCGGCCACCCCGCCGGTCTTGCGGTAACCGGCGACGGTGAGTTTGCGGCCTTCGCGTTGCTGCCAGGTCGCGGCCATCACGTGTGACAGCAGCGGCAGCGCGCCGGGGTCGTAGCCATCGGTGCTGAGGTGCCCGCCGAGCCCGCGCAGTTCGGTGAGTACCAGCTCTTCCAGACCTGGTTCGAGGGTGAGTCCGGCGGCGGCCGCTGGTCCGGTGATCGCGTGCGACACCTCGTCCATGGACATCGCGCCGAGGAGATAGTTGTTGCGCTGCAAGCCGTTCCGCAATACCGGATAGTGCAGGCATTGTTCGTAGAAATCGGCACGCAGCGCCAGCACGACCGTCAGTGAATCGGGTAGGGCGGCCAGCGCCGCCAGGAATGCCACCCGTTCGGCCTCGTCCTGGCACAGGGTGAACAGTTCCTCGAACTGGTCGACGATCAGGACCCGCAGGTCGTCGGTCAGCGTCGCGGCGAGTCCGGCGGTCGGCGTCGCGCCCGGTGTCATGGTGGCGGCGGGCAGGTCGATCGCCGGTCGCAGGCCCGCCGCCAGCAGCGAGGACTTGCCCGCGCCCGACGCGCCGATCAGTACGACGATGCCGGTGGTGGCGCGGACCAGTTCGACGAATTCGGCGGTGGCCTGCTCGCGTCCGAAGAACATGGTGTGCTCCTCGGGTAGATAGGCGCGCAGGCCGGGGTAGGGGCAGGTCTCGCCGTCGCCCGCGGCCGCGGTCCAGGTGACCGACTCCTGCCACAGCCGTCGCCATTCGTGCGGGTCGGCCAGTGTGCGCGGAAGATCGCGCTGGGACTTCTCGGTCATCTCGACGAGCGTGAGAACCACCGGCAGCAGCGATTCGAAGCGAGCGGGCACATTGCGCCCGGCCTTCCAATCACTGATCCGCTGCGGTGACGGTGTGCCCGCCTGGGCGCCGCGCATCCGCCGTTCGGTGGCCGTGGCGACCCGGCGCAAGGTCGGGTTGCCCGCTGCGGCATAGAGTTCGGCGAACCGCTGGGCGAAATGCGCTCGCGGCGAAGAACTCTGCGTATCACTGGTGGTCAATGAACCCCCCGTTCGATGAAAACGACCGAGGGTCATGGTATTCGGCTCGACCGGGACCCGGCGAGTTGCCGGGTCCCGGGTCGGCTCACAGGAACATGGTGTCGCCGAAGATCGAGTTGGTGGCGCTCACCTGTCCGGTGCTCGCGGTGACCGTCGCCCACGAATAGACATTGAGCGGCCCACCGCAGTTGCCCACCATCAGATGGAAGTCACGGTTCACCAGATAGGTGGTGCCCGCACCGAGGGCCATCGATCCCACATCGATCTTCTTGATCTCGCCCGGCGCGAGCGACAGGCTCAGATCGATACCGGCCGAGATCGACGGACCGATGTCGGCGGACGCGTCGGGACCGGACGAGCCGAATCCGACGGTTGCCCCCGCGTCCACCGAGATGCCGCCGTCGAGCCCGACCGACAGGGTCAGGTCCACCGCGCAGGCGACGAGATAGCCGGAGGTGATCTCACCGGTCGCGCCGAGCGGTGCGGTGACGTAGGCGGTGTTGTCGAGAAACACCTCGCGATTGCTCGGCATCGCGTTGAGCGGGGGGACCAGCCGGTAGGACTCCTCGGTATGGCCGAGGGTGAGTTCGAAGCCGGCGGGTCCGTGATAGGTCTTCTCGTGCGGTGCCATCGGCGTCGCCGAAGCGATCGGTGTCATCCCGATGGTGCTCAGTCCGATAGTGGCGGCACCCAGCACGGTGGTGATGATGTTCACTCAGTTCCTCCCCTGAAGCGGCGGCCGCAATTCCGGCCTGCCATCAACGTAGGAAAGCCTCTGCGGCCGGGCTTTCGGAGCGACCTTGCATCGGCTTAAAGGGCCTGTTGAGGACCCTTTCGCCAGGTTTCCGGTCCGGCGTCCGGCATCGCCGTTCCCGTCTGTCACCGGATCCGACATACACCCAGGTAGAGCATTGTTTTTGTCCGGACCGGACAGGTCCCTGCCCAGGTCAGCGTCGGATCGCCGACATCGGGGACGAGATCAGGGACTTTCCTGATGTCGGCACCCCGTCCCGCGTGCCACTATCGAGAGCATGGATCCGTCTGTTCCCGCTCGCGACGCCACCCAGGGGTACCCCCACGGGTACGGCAGTGTCCCAGGGAACAACGCCAATCGAGATCCGGTCGGCCCGAGCGCCGCCCCCGCCTACCGGCCTGTGGCCGGCGCGGGCGGCAACGGAGCGGCGGCAGGTCGTGCGCCGATGGGTGCGCAAGGGTTTCGACCGGGTGATCCCGCAGGGCCCGCCGAGGGGCCGGGGGCCGCGGCGAATCCGCGGTTCGGTGGGCATCGGCTGCGCGGTCCGCATCGTTTCGTAGAGCGCGCGTTCGGGGGTGAGCCGGTGGTTTATGGGCCGCCGCAGCAATACGTCCCGCCGCCGCAGTACCGGACCGCGCCGGGTTACACCCAGTATCCGCAGGGCTATGGCGTGCCTCGCGGCTATCGGCCCATGCTGCCCGTTCCCTGTCCTGAGCCGATGGGCGCGCCGGTGCCAGAGACCCCGCGTCTGGTCCGCCGCAGCGGTGGACGGGTGGTCGGGGGTGTCGCGGGTGGTCTGGCCGACCATCTCGGTGTCGATGTGATCAAGGTGCGGCTGGCGTTCGTGCTGCTGTCCGCGCTGGTCGGTGCGGGGCTGGTGGCGTACGGGCTGCTGTGGATCTTCACTCCTAGTGGCGCGGACGCCGTGAAACCGACCGGTGACGAGCGCAGGCAGGCGATCGGACTCGCCCTGCTCGGGCTCGGGCTCGCGGTGACGGTGGGGTGGCTGTTCCAGGGGACCGCGGCGAAGGTGATCGCGCCGATCGTGGTGGTGGCGGTCGGCGCCGCGCTGGTGTGGCGCGAATACGATGTCGCCGCGCCGGGGCCGCGGGCCCTGTTCGGGCTGCCCGCGAGACCCTCGGTGGTCACCTGGTCGCGCATCGTGGCCGGGGCGACGCTGATCGTGGTCGGCCTCGGTGTGGTGGTGCTGGCCAGGATCGATCTCAGTTCGCTCGGGTCGGCGCTGATCGCGGTGGCGGTCACCCTGGTCGGCGCGGGTCTGCTCACGGTGCCGCTGTGGTTGCGCATGGTCCGCGCGCTCAATGCCGAGCGCGGCGCCCGCATCCGCAATGAGGAACGCGAGGAAATCGCCTCCCACCTGCACGATTCGGTGCTGCAAACGCTCGCGCTGATCCAGCGTCAGGCCGAAGACCCCCAGGAGGTGCTTCGCCTGGCCCGCAGCCAGGAGCGCGAACTGCGTAAGTGGCTCTTCGACGACACCGCACCCGCCCAGTCCAGCCTGGCCACCGCGCTGCGCACCATCGCGGGCGAGGTGGAGGACCAGCACGGCGTGAAGGTCACCCCGGTCACCGTCGGCGATGTCGCGATGGACCCCGGCGACACCGGCGCCGGCCTGCCCAAGGAACATTTCACCGCCCTGCTCGGCGCCACCCGTGAGGCACTTGTCAACGCCGCCAAACACGCCGACGTCCCCGAGATCGACCTGTTCGCCGAGACCGAACCCCACCAGGTGAGCATCTTCGTGCGCGACCGCGGCGCCGGTTTCGACGTGTCGGCGGTGCCCGCCGACCGGCGCGGGGTGGCCAAGTCCATCTGCGCCAGGATCGAACGACGCGGCGGCACCGCCGAGATCGACTCGACCCTCGGGCGCGGCACCGAGGTGCGGATCGTCATGCCGCGCACCGACTCCGGGACCTCCGAGCCGGACGAGGTCGCGGGCGACGACGCGCCTGCCACCGCACCGCGCCCCGATGACCACGAGTCGGCGCGGGACCTTCCCACCGATCGCTGAGCGCGCGATCGCACCGAACCGGAGTCGATTTCGGCGCTCGGACACCGCGGTGTGGTACCGATGACAGCAGGTCGATCGAGACGGTTCGAATGAGGAGTCTTGTAGTGAGTGTGCGGGTGTTCTTGGTCGACGATCACGCGGTCTTCCGCTCGGGGGTGCGCGCCGAGCTGAGCCGGGAGACCGATATGGAGGTCGTCGGCGAGGCCGGGGCCGTGGCCGAGGCGGTCGCGGGGATCGATGCCGCGAAGCCGGACGTGGTGCTGCTGGATGTGCACATGCCAGACGGCGGTGGGGTGGCGGTGCTGAGCGGGATCGCCGCGGGGCCGGTGTGTTTGGCGCTGAGCGTGTCCGACGCGGCCGAGGATGTGATCGCGGTGATCCGGGCGGGGGCGCGCGGATACGTCACCAAGACGATTTCCGGTGCCGAGCTGGCCGACGGTATCCGCCGGGTCGCGGGTGGGGACGCGGTGTTCAGCCCGCGGCTGGCCGGGTTCGTGCTCGACTCGTTCACCGGGCGCTCACCGGTTCCCGAGCCGCCACTCGATCCCGAATTGGACTCGCTCACCCCGCGTGAGCTGGAGGTGCTGCGCTTGCTGGCGCGTGGCTACACCTATCGGGAGATCGCCGAATCCTTGTTCATCTCGGTGAAGACCGTCGAGACGCACGCGTCGAATGTGCTCCGGAAAACCCAGCAGTCCAATCGCAATGCGCTGACCCGCTGGGCACACCGTCGACGGATCGAATGATCACATCGCGGCGATGATGATCGCGATCAGGATGATCAGGCCGATCAGGACGCCGGCGCCGATGGCGAGGGGGGCGCCGTTGGGGAGGTTGTCGATGAACCCGCCGCTGCGCTGCTGGGGTGCGGCGGTAGCGGCGAGCGGTGCGCGATGCGGGCGCGGGAGGGGCGAGGAGTTGGGGCTACGCAGGCCGCTGGCGGAGTTGCGGGTGGACCAGGCGGGAATGGTGCCGTCCTCGGTGCGCAGCGGCACACCGAGGATGTAGGCGCCGGTGCCGGGGCCGAAGGCGGCGGTGAGGATTTCGTCGCGGGCCTCGGCCATGGTCGGGCGACGCTGGGGCGCGGGCTCGAGCATGTGCAGGATCGGCTGGGTGAGGATGCCACTGCGGGTGGGCGGGATGATCCGGCCCATCGCGGCCGCGGCGACGACGTCGTGCTCGTCGGAGTCGAAACCGAACGGCGGCTGGCCTTCCAGCGCGGTGTAGAGGGTGGCGCCGAGGGAGAACACGTCGCTGGCCTCGGTGGGCCGGGCGCCGCGCGCGACCTCGGGCGGGAGGTAGGCGGGGGTGCCGGTGATCACACCGTCGGGTTCGTCACCCTGGGTGTCGCCCGCGCCGCGCGAGATGCCGAAGTCGCTGAGTTTGGCCAGGCCCACACTGTTGCCGCGGTCGGCGACGAGGATGTTGCCCGGCTTGATATCGCGGTGCACGATGCCCGCGGCGTGGGCGGCTGCGAGCGCGTCGGCCACCTGCGCGCCGATCTGGGCGACCTCGACCGCGGGCAGCGTGTCGACCAGCGCGAGCGCCTTGGCCACGCTGCGCGAGGGTAAGTACTCCATGACGAGCCACGGCTCGCCCGCCTCGATCACCACGTCGTGCACGGCGACGGCGTGGATGTGCGACAGCTTGGCGGCCACCCGGCCCTCGTGCACGATGCTGCTGCGGATTCGCTCGGCCTCGGCCGCGCTCAGTCCCGCGGTGGACAGCACCTGCTTGATCGCGACTTCCCGGTTCAGCAACCGATCGGTCGCGAGCCAGACCGCACCCATGCCACCCCCGCCCAGCTTGGACTGCAGGCGGTAGCGGCCCGCGACCAGGTAGTCGGGGCCGATATGGGGACGAGCACGTTCGGTCACGGGTGCGAGGGTAGCCGAATATGGCGCTGACTGGCCGGGATCCCGAGTCTGGCGGTTCAGCGGCATTAATATTTCGATCGGTCGAAATCTTGATTCCGTGAGCCCGGTCACGTAGCGTCCGAACAGCGGTGCGCGCCCGCCTGATGACAACGCTGTCGGATCGAGAGTTGAATTGATGAGATTTCCCAGACGGACAAGCCGCGTCGGACGGCGAACTCGCTGGTCGGCACTACTGGTCAGCGCGCTGATCGCGGTCGGATCGATCACGGCGGCGGGGCACGGCGCCGCCGAGGTGGTCGACGACTTCTACACGCCACCAGCGGGTTTCGAGTCGAGCGCGCCGGGTGCGATCCTGGCGAGCCGACCTGTCGCCACGAAGATGCTGCTGCAATTCCCCGTCAACGCGCAGGCCTGGCAGTTGCTGTACCGCACCACCGATGGGGAAGGGCGTCCCTATGCCGCGGTCACCACGGTGCTGATTCCGCGGGGGCCCGCCGTGCCGCGACCGTTGCTGTCGTTGCAGATGGCCTATGACGCGGTCCAGCGCGAGTGCATGCCGTCGCACACCCTGACGCACGGTGATCTCGCCGGCATGCTCAACGGGCAGAAATCGGGCTGGTCGACCGTTCCCGCTGAGATGGCCCGGGTCGCGGCCGGTTTGGCGAAGGGCTGGGCGGTGGCGGTCCCCGATCCGGGCGGGGTCGACGACCGCTTCCTGACCCCGAACTTGATGGGCTACACCACTCTCGACGGCATCCGCGCCGCGCGGAACTTCGCACCGCTCGGCCTGACCGCGGACACCAGGGTCGCGGCGTGGGGCTACTCCGGTGGTGGGGTCGCCACCAGCTGGGCCGCGCAGGTGCAGCCGCGATACGCGCCGGAGCTGAACATGGTCGGCTTCGCGATCGGCGCGCCCGTACAGGATCTCGGTGCGGCCATACGTACCGCCGACGGTCGCTACACCGTCGGTCTCACACCGCTCGGTCTCGCCTCGATCAGCAAGGATTCGCCGGAGTTCGCCGCGCGACTCGACTCCTACCTGACCCCGGCGGGCCGGACCGCGGTGGCCGGGGCGGGGGTGGAATGCACCGCGACCATCGTGTCGGCGCACCGTTTCAAACGGGTGAGCGAGTGGGTGAACGCGCCGATCGAGGAGATCCTGGCCGACCCCGTTCTCGCCGGCGAGGTCGACGCGCGCAAGCGGGGCGCGGAAACCCCGAGGGCGCCACTGTATGTGGTCAACGGAGTCAACGACGAGGTGAGCTGGATCGGCGGCACCGACGACCTGGTCGCTCGCTACTGCGCCGACGGCGCGTCGATCACGTACCTGCGCGACGCGACACCCGACAGCGTCATCGGCGCGCACGGCATGGTCGCGCTCACCGCGGCGAGCGGTGCGATGGCTTGGGTAGCAAGGGCATTGGAAGGCGAGGGCCCGGTCCAAGGCCCCGGCTGCACGACGACCACCGTTGCCACGACCGCGAACGACCCGGCCAACGCCACCGCAATGCCGGAGTTCGCCAACGCCGTGCTGGCGGCGCTGGTCGGGCAGGCGCTGGGCGCCCAGCGCTGAGTGCACTCGTGGGCGGGACGTGCTGGGGGCGTCCCGCCTACGGGCGTGGTTCGCGCTGCGCGGCGAGATAGCCGTTGACCATGGTGGTCAACGCGTCGAGCCGCAATTGTTCGAACTGTGGCTCGGGGAACGGGCCCGCGTTGATCGCGTCGCCGTCGAGACAGAACAGCACCATCGAGCCCAGTGCGAACGCCTGTTCCTGCGAAAGCCCTTCCAGAACAGGATTCTTCACACCATCGGCCAGCATGGCGGCGCCGTAGTCGTAGCGGACGACCGCGAGTTTCTCCCGCAGCGCCACGTCGGTGCGTGCGGCGACGATCAGTTCGCGCCACACCGCGTTGATCGGATCGCGAGCCACGTCACGCCACACGGTGAGCAACGCCCGGACGTCGGAGCGATCGGGCAACTCGACCATCTTCGCGACGAACTGTTCGCGTTGGCGCACACCGACTTCCGCCGCCGCCGCGGCAACCAGGTCGAACAACGTGCTGAACCGGCCGAACAGCCCCCCGTGCGAAACCCCGGCGCGGCGGCAGATCTCCTTGACGCTGACCTGTGCGTACCCCTTCTCGACGATGGTGTCGATGGTCGCGTCGATCAGCGCACGACTGGTCTCGGCGCGCCGCTGCGCCTGTGTTCGCCGGATTTCGGCCACCACGCCCCCTTTGATATCGACCAGTCGGTCGAAAAATACCGTATCAGCCAGGTCCGAAATCCCCGGTGGACACGGGGAGGGGGTGGGTGTCACGCTGGTCGCTATCGAACGTATATTCGAATACGATCGATAGCTGAAACGGTGCTGCTGTTTCGGCGCGGGGCGGTTTTCCGCTCGCGGGTCCATCGTGGAGGTAGGTGGTGTTGATGGGTTCGGAAGCGTTGTCGCCCGATCGGGGCATGCTCGACGAGCTGCGCAGGCGGATGGCCGCAGTGCCGGGGCGTGGTGAGTCCGCGACCGGGCATATACCGCGTGAGCAGCCATTGCGCCGTGATCTGTTGCCGGTGCCACCGCCGCTGGCCGACCTGTTGCCCGAGGGTGGGCTGCCCAAAGGCGCGGTGGTCGCCTACACCGGCGCGCACTCCCTGCTGACCGGGCTGCTCGCCGCGGTCACCGGAAACGGCGGTCACGCGGCGGTGGTCGGCCTGCCCCGGCTCGGTTTGCTGGCCGCCGCGGAGATGGGCGCCCAGTTGTCCCACCTGGCGGTGATCGCCGACCCCGGCCCCGACCCCGCCGAGGTGGCCTTCTTTCGGGGTTCTGAGTGTGTTGTGTGATGTCGTACTGACGACACACCGATGGGGTTTTGCGACAGTTCTTTAGGGGTGTTGCTCTGTGGCTCCGTGTGGATCAACTACGGAGAGCGGAGGATTGGTTGCGAGCCTTTCGGGTTCGGATGCCGTCGGGCGTCCAGTACTGGACGGTGATCGACGCTGGTTACGAAGTTGAGGTGGTCGCGGACCGATATTTGAGGGAGTTGAGGTTCGGGCGGGACCGGGCCGAGTCGACCACGAAGTCCTACGCCGAGTGTGTGGCGCTGTTCCTGCGCTGGTGCGAAAGTACCGGGCGGCATTGGCCAACGGCTGCAAGGGATCTCGGGCTCTTCATCGTCTGGTTGAAGTACACGCGGGCGGCTGGTGACCGAGTGGTGGTCGGCCCCGGTGCCGAACAGGTACGGAGCGCATCGAGGATCAACAAGATCCTGGTTGCTACACGGGGGTTCTTGTCCTTCGCGGTCGTCTCGAAGGAAGCACCGGATTGGGTGTTGGAGCAACTGTGGGAGCTCGGCGACACCATGGATCTGCCGACGGTGGCCCGCGGTGAGAACTCGGCGCTGCGGTATCGGTTGAAGGCCCGGCACAGCATGCGTGAGCCGGAGACGGCGGTGGATCGCGCCAGCGACGCCGAGATCGTCGCGCTGTTCCGCGTCTGCCGCTCGGCGCGAGACCGGCTGATCGTGTTGCTGCTCTCGCGCGCGGGGCTGCGCCGCGGCGAGGCCGCAGGGCTACGGCGAGCCGATCTGCATCTGCTGCCGGACAATTCGGCACACTTGTGCCCGGTCAAGGGCGCGCATCTGCACGTCGTTCGACGTGACAACGCCAACGGCGCCGTCGCGAAGTCGCGGCATTCGCGTGCGGTTCCGCTGGACTTTCTGGTGGTTCGCGCGTTGGATCTCTACCTGCTCGAGCGGGCCGACCAGCCCGCGGCCGCGAACTGTGACTTCTTGCTGGTCAACCTATTTCGCGCGCCGCTGGGCGCACCAATGAGCGTGGATGCGATCAACGAGTTGTTCGACAGGTTGTGCCGTCGGGCCGGTCTGCCTCGCTCGGTCACACCGCACCAGGGCCGACACGCGTTCGCCAGCAACTTGGCCGACTCCGGGGCACTGCTGGACGAGATCCAGGCATTGCTCGGACACCTCTGCCCCTCGTCCTCGGAGCCTTATCTACATCCTTCGGTAGAACGGCTACGCGAGGCGATCGAGCGGGTGCCCTCGCCACGCGAGCTGGCCGAGGGCACCCGATGACGGGCATGCTGGCGCGGAGGCCGGCAGAGCCCGAGGATGACCAGGCAATAGCCGAACAGCTGTGGTCGATGATCAGCCTCGATTTCCTGGAACTGCTGAGCTGGTCCAGCGGGCAAAAAATCCTGTACTTCCCGCAGGATCACCCAACCCTGGGCGAGAAAAGTTGCGGAGTCCTCGACTGCAGTGTGAAGGCCACATGCAAGCCCGGATTCTGTGTCAGATGCGCGAGACGATGGCACATGGCGGGGGAGCCGCCGTTGGCCGAGTTCGTGAGCCAACCGTGCGGACTGGTTCCGGGCGGCTATGGCATTTGCGTTGTTCCCCGATGCGAGCGGCCTTGGCGCTCGTCAGGCCTCGCGCTCTGCTCCACCCACCATCAGCAACGCAGTCGTTACCTGAAGGTGCCCCTGGACGAGTTCGTGGTACATCCGAAGGTGAAAGCCCTGCCCGCGTTCGGGCCTTGCGAGGTTCTCGCCTGCACCCGCGATCGTGACGGCAACGGCCCCTACTGCATGAACCACCAGACCTACTGGAACCAGGCCCGTCGACAGGCTGACGCTGGCACCGGCGAGCCGGTCGATCCCGAATTGTTCCGCC
Source organism: Nocardia sp. NPDC058519 (assembly GCF_042719755.1). Lineage (NCBI taxonomy): Bacteria > Bacillati > Actinomycetota > Actinomycetes > Mycobacteriales > Nocardiaceae > Nocardia > Nocardia sp. NPDC058519. The sequence goes on from NZ_JBHXNK010000042.1 coordinate 35,311, forward strand.
GAACCTCGCGGGCGGTCATGAACGGCACCGAGTGCAGTATGCGGGGGCTGCCGGACCGGGTCGTCGCAGAGCTGCTGTTCGGGCTCGAGCAACGCACCGCGTCCGGAACCAAGACCCGCACTGAGCAGTTCCGGCCGCTGGTGTCCTATCTCCTCGCCCACCAACTCGGTTCGATCGAGGAGGTGGTGCTCGACGACCTCCCGCAGGCCGTGAAGATCACGTGCTCACATTTCATCCGAGACGTTCGGCGCACCCGAATGAGCCCGGAAACCGAACGCCACAAAGATGTTTGGGATGTCACCGTCTTCGGGTTCAAGGGTAATTTGCGGTTCGGAACGATTTCGCAGCCGTGGTTGCGGGAGGCTGCGAAGGTCTTCGCCTACAACGAATTGCCCCACCGGCGTGGCGGGTCGGTCAAGGACCTGATCCAGCAGGAGATCAAGTTCGTCGCGCTGCTCTCGGACAGCCTGCGGTTGCAACGGCCCGGCGACCTCGGTAACGACCCACGGCTGCTCTCGCGCAGCGACATCGCCGGGTTTTTGAATCGGCTGTGGTTCCTGGTGGAGGGCGGCTTCATGACCTCCTACATGCGCAACACGGCGGTTCAGACCCTGCGGCGGGTTCTCATCCGGATGCGCGGTCTGGGTCTGACCAGGCACGGGCAGCCCATGCACGGGCTGGCCGACGATTTCGCCTTTGAGATCAACGACATCCCCGTGAGGGCTGAGTCCAACCCGCAGGTTCGTGATCTGCCCGTCGAAGTGATGCGTCACATCTGCTCACACTTGGATGATCTCGAAGAACTCGCGACTCGTGAAGTCCGCGTCGCTGTCGAGCTGCTCATCGATACCGGTCGTCGCCCGGACGAGATCTGTTGTCTGGACTGGGATTGTCTGGATCGCGACGAGCGCGACAAACCCGTGCTCATCTACACCAATTTCAAAGCCAACCGGCTCGGCCGCCGTTTGCCGATCGCCGAGGCGACGGCGGCGGTGGTCTTGGCTCAGCAGCAGCGGGTCAGGGCTCGGTTCCCGAACGAGCGCGTCGAGAAGCTGAAGCTGCTGCCGTCTACTACTCGAAATCCGCACGGAACGCGGCCAGTGTCCGACGAGTGGGTGACCACACGTCATCACCAGTGGATTCTCGGCCTGCCTGCGATCAGCGTCCCGGTGAGCGTGGAGATCGCCGGGAAGCTGAGCACGCAGATGCTGGCTTTCGACGTGTCGCGGATCTTCCTCTATGCCTATCGGCACACCTACGCCCAACGTCATGCAGATGCCGGGATAGCACCAGATATCTTGCGGCAGTTGATGGATCACCGCTTGATGCAGACCACGCAGGCCTACTACCGGGTCGGTGAGAAGCGTCGTCGCGAGGCGGTTGACCGGGTCACCACGATGCAGTTCGACCGGCACGGTAACAAGGTCTGGCGCGAAGCCAAGATGCTGCTCGACGCCGAGCATCTGCGCCGTGCCGTCGGCGAGGTCGCTGTTCCCTACGGCACCTGCAGCGAACCCAGCAACGTCGCCGCCGGCGGCGACGATTGCCCCGTTCGGTTTCGCTGCGTCGGCTGTTCACATTTCTCGACCGACGTGTCCTACCTGCCGGACCTCGAGGCCTATCTCGCCGATCTGTTGCGCAGCCGCGAACGGCTGCGCGGCGCCCTTGACGCCGACGAATGGGCCAAGACCGAAGCCATGCCCTCCGATGAAGAGATCATTCGCATCCGCCGCTTGATCGCTCGGATCAAGACTGATGTCGATGAGTTGTCGGCATCAGAGCAAGCGCAGATCACGGAGTCGGTCGCGGTCGTCCGTCGCGCACGCAACCAAGTCGTCGGCCTCGGAACCCCTCGGATTCGTCAGCCGCTCCCTGACATCAGACCCGATCGAGAGGCGTGACCCGATGGCCAATCCCATGATCGAGGGTCGCCGCGCGGACTCCGCCCGGCGCCGACAGCGAGTCATCAAGGCACTCAACACCGCTCACACCGACGGAGCCGAAATCAATGTCTCGGCGATCGCGCGAGCCGCAGGCGTCGACCGCACATTCCTCTATCGACACCAGGACCTGCTCGCTCAAATCCACACCGCCCAGGCCGCACCGTCCGCGGGAACCGCGAACACAACCTCGGTGACACGGGAATCGTTGAAGGCCGACCTGGCCAACGCACAAGCTCGCATTGCCCGCCTGGCCGGCCACAACCAACAGCTCGAACGGAAGCTATCGGCCCTGATGGGTGAGCATGCATGGCGAGAATCCGGGCTCGGCGCGCCCACCGACATCGATCAGCTCCAGCGGCGCATCACCATGCTCGAACAGCAGGTGGTCGAGCTCACCGGCCAACTAGAGGAACGCGACCAAGAACTCGACGCGGCCCGGGCGGCGAACAGGGATCTGTTCACCAACATGAATCGACAACGCTGACGAGAGGCTTGGGCGCTGCACAGCGCCCAAGCCTTCTCGCTCGCCGTGTGCTTGGCGGCTGGTTGTGCCAGCGAATTCTGATGTCACGAAGCGTGCTTTCCTGGTAAGCCTGAGGACCGGCCAACGGTGTCGACGGCCGATTCATCTTTCCTGCACCTGGCTCGACGCCGGTAGCGTGGCTGGCGTGGGGACGACACAGGGGAGATCGATGAGCGATGTCATACGCAAGCGCCCAAGGCAGCGGCGGTCCAAGGACACAGTGGACGTGATGTTGGAAGCGGCCGCGCAGATGTTCAGTCGTGAGGGATTGGCAACAACAACCAACCGGATCGCCGAGCGTGCCGGAGTCTCGATCGGAACGCTCTACCAGTACTTCCCGAATAAGCACGCGATACTCCAGGAGTTGGCCGTGCGGCATCTCCTCGGGGGCGGTGAGCAACTCGGTCAGGTGTTCATCAGACTCCGGGAGACCGAGCCGGCGTTCGAGGAGACCATGCGCGCGATTGTCGACGTCATTGTCGACCTGCACAGCGACCGGCCCGCGCTACACGCCCTCATGCATCGTGTCGCCCCACGGGTGCCCAGAGAGCTCGCGGCATTGCGTGCCTTCGAGAACTATCTCGTCGATGAAATCGGATATCACCTGCAACGATGTGGCCGTGGTGGCGACGATGCGGCCCTGACGGCGCGGACACTGGTCCATGTCGTCGATGCGCAGGTCCATCGGGTGCCTACTCGAGACCCGATCACTGCCGAACAGGTTATGGAGCTGGTGCAGAGACTCACCCCCGAGATCACTCTGGCGGATGGACGATCCGGGTAGCGATAGGCATCGCCAGGTCTCCTTGTGTCGTGGGTAGGCGGACCGGTTGTCGTGCAGTCATTTTGCCATGGGTGGCTGGATTCGATCGGACCGTTGGTTCTCGATCAGGCGGAGCAGCCTCGGCCCGGCGGCTGCGAAGACGGCGGTGCCACCTGCCATCAGGACACCGATGCGCGCGGCACGGCGGGGCATACCTTGCCTGGCGGCGAAGATCACGGCTCCGGCATCGAAGAGGTCCATCGCGATTCCCGCTTTCAGCGTCGCGCGCCGGACGGTTTCGTCGGAATGCAGCGCGCCAGCCCCAAGAATGACATCGCGGACGCCGAAGGCTTTGATCCAGACGCCTCCGTCAGGCCCCGGGTACTCGACGCCACCGACGCGGTGGACGTGTGCCGAGCCGAGTGCGGTGGTTACGCCCCATACGATCCGCGCGATGCCGATCGCGGCGAGCACACGACGTTCAGCCGAGTCCTGTTCAGCCTTTGTCACTTTTTCCTCGTTTCCGATGTAATCCACACCCCAAGCATCGATGCAGCAGGTAACCGACACAACTCGCGTTCTGCCCCGCGCACCAGGCTAGGAAGAACTGCCTGAGCTGCGATCCTTCGCCGAAGTTGGCGTTTGGATGCGGCCTACTCGCTTTTGGCGGGTTCGACCTGACCTGATCCGCTACCCGCTCCCAGCAGGGGCGGATGGATCAGCCGTCAGCGTCGAAAATCCGTTGAGACATCCACCAACCCAGGAATACCGTGCGGGCATGCGGATACATTGCTGTGGCGCCGACGATCTGGACGAGTTGGCCATACTGCGCGCGCAACTGTGGCCGACTGGCTCCGTCGCCGAGCATCGCGCCGACCTCGGCGAACAATATGACGGGTCCCGTGCGACGGCCGCGTTTCTCGCACGTGACCAGCACGGCGTCGCAGTCGGTTTCGGTGAAGTCGCACTGCGCCACGACTACGTCAACGGATGCGACACGTCACCGGTTGCGTTCCTCGAAGGCCTCTTTGTGGTCCCCACCCACCGCAGACGCGGCGTAGCCCGGGCGCTGTGCGACGCGCTAGAGGCATGGGGCTGCGGCAATGGCTGCACCGAGCTCGGCTCCGACGCCCTGCTGGGCAACGTCACGGGACAGGATATGCACGCTGCTCTGGGCTTCGTAGAACGCGAACGTGTCGTTTACTACCGGAAGATGCTGTGACGTGACGTTGCTCGCCCAGCCGGGAAACGGTCAAGGAGTCCAACCCGGTGCTGGCGATTTCTGGGTTCTGACCTGGGGAACTATCGAATCATCCTGTCCTGATTCGGCTTCCGGCTTTCGGTGCTTCCAAGGTCCAGGCCGTCTGATTGGGTCCGCTGCCTGCAAGGGTCAATCGCCCAGTTCGGGGTTGCAGTCCCTTGCCTGACACTCGAACATCGAGATGAACGGACTGAAGCCGCCCGTGACCGCGGCCAAGGCCGCCATAGGCGGTGGGCTTGGATTCCAACCGCAGATCACAACCAGCCCAGTCGCCTCTGGTGACAACCAGCACCGATCGATGACTTCGCACTCGTGCATCGAGAGCACGGGCGCGGCTCGGTGCCACCGTCTCGCCCGCGAGGTCGAGCACCACCAACTCGAGGCCGTCCAACAAAACCGCCAGCACAGCGAGTCTGTCCTGGCCAGGCTGGGGAATGTGAGCCAGTCGCGAGAGGTCAGCACCCATCTCCGCGGCAGAAAGCAAGCCGAGTTGGTGGCACCCGATGACCGCTGCGAACTTCCCAGCTCCGGTGACCGCTGCCAATAACCCGTTCACGAGCGAACTGCCCGAGCAGACGACCACGCTCCCTTTCACGAGACCACCGCCAGGCAATAACTGGCCGAGACCACCTGGCACCGCGAGCACATCCTGCCCGTGAACCTCGGCGCGGCTCGAAGCACCCACACGCGACGGAATGGCGGCCATCCGAGCCCGCAGCACTTCGAGCCGATCGCCCTGGGGCATCGCTGCCAGTGGTTTGCCAGGAGCAGCGCCCACGGCGGGAGGAACCTCCCCGCCTATCGAATCTATCGAACGCATGTTCTAATGATTACATGTCATCGGCCTGCTGGGATAGCTGCCCACTTAAACAGAGGGGAGCTGTGTTCGGAGGCCACCTCGTGTCCATCGAACATGACCAGATTCGGCTGGTCATGGCTAGTTCTGCCCGGGAATTTTCGTGCCGTCATTACCGCCGAGAACAAGCCCGAACCGACCTACATCCACGCGCAGATCCTCGATCGAACAGTCCTGCCCGGCGAAGCGAATCGGGGACAGCCGAACGGCAGAATCGAGGTTTGCTAGTTAGTCATCGAGGAACTGGAATAGCTCGACAAGTTCGACGGCGTCCTTGGCGGCGAATCCGATCTGGGGCACCCGATAGCAACGCGCTTCGACGCGCCAACGTGCTGCCAATGCACCACATGTGTTGCAATCTGCTAGCTTTGCCCCGAGAGTTGCTGAGCTGCACAAACTTTCCTCAAGGACCGTCCTCGCGGACTCGGACCCCAAGAGAAGTGGCCGCGGTCCTGCTCGATGGCCTCGACCTGGTGGTCCTCGGACTCGGCGGCCTCGTCGTCCCACCCGCCCGCTGTCGCGTCCTCGCCGCCCGTGCCCGCAACCGTGGCGCCACCCTGGTCGTCGCGGGCGAATGGGCCAACCCGACCCTGCGCCTGGACTCCCGGGTCACCGGCTACCGCGGCCTCGGCTCCGGTCGCGGCCGCCTGCGCTCGGTCTGCCTCGACGTGCGCGTCAGCGCCAAGGCGGGCCAGACCCGCCACGGCCACATGGACCTGTGCGCCCAGGCCGGGCGCACGGAATGGTTGCCTCGCGAGACCGTCGGCCGCGCAACCGAAGTCACCGCATTACGCGAGGCGGTCTCATGACCGCCGGTTCGTTGTCCGGTGATGGGCGCGGTGTCGTTGTGTCGCGCGCTGATCGGGTGCTGGCGGTGTGGTGTCCGGACTGGCCCGCGGTCGCGGCAGCCGCTGTGGCCGGGGTCGGGGCGGATCGGCCTATCGCGGTGTTGCGGGGCAGTTCGGTGGTCGCGTGCTCGGCGATCGCGCGGGCCGACGGGGTGCGGCGGGGGATGCGGCGGCGGGATGCGCAGGGGTGCTGTCCGGAACTCGTTGTCGTGCAGGATGACCCGGATCGGGATGCGCGATTGTTCGAGCCGGTGGTCGGTGCTGTCGATGCGACGGTGCCGGGCGTGGAGGTGTTGCGGCCGGGGCTCATCGTGCTCGGGGCACGCGGGGCCGCACGGTATTTCGGTTCGGAGGAGGCCGCGGTGGTGCGGTTGATCGACGCGGTCGCCGCGGCGGGAGCCGAGGCACAGGTCGGGATCGCCGATGCCATGTCGACGGCCGTGATCGCGGCCAGGCGCGGGGCGATCGTGGTGCCGGGGGAGGGTGCGCGGTACCTCGCTGGGCTCCCGGTCTCGGAGCTCGCGGTGGAACCGAGCCTGGCCGCGCCCGAGCGCAAAGACCTGGTAGACCTGTTGCGCCGCCTGGGTTTACGCCGCATCGGCGATTTCGCGCGCTTGTCTCCCGCCGAGGTGGCCTCCCGGTTCGGCGCCGACGCCGTGCTCGCCCATCGCACCGCCCGCGCCCTGCCCGAACGCCCACCGTCGGCGCGCCGACCCGCCCCGGAACTGACCGTCGAGCTGGCCTGCGATCCACCCATCGACCGGGTCGACGCGGCCGCGTTCGCGGGCAGGCAACTGTCCACCCGGCTGCACGCGGTGCTGTCGGCGGCGGGCGTGGCTTGTACCCGGCTCGCCGTGACCGCGCGCACCGAGACGGGCGAGGAGCTGACCAGGATCTGGCGCTGCGCCCGCCCGCTCACTCCCGCCGACACCGCCGACCGCGTCCGCTGGCAACTCGACGGCTGGCTCACCCACCGCGCCCGCCCCACCGGCCCGATCGTGGCGCTCACGCTGGAACCGGTGGAGGTGGTCGCCGCCGGCGCCCTGCAATTGGGTCTGTGGGGCGGCGAGGGTGAGGAAACCGAGCGCGCCCGCCGCGCCCTGGTCCGCGTGCAGGGACTGCTCGGCGGCGAAGCGGTCCGCATCGGCGTGCTCAGCGGCGGCCGCGGCCCCGCCGAACGCATCACCATGATCGCCCTCGGCGACGAACTGACCCCCGCCGCCGACCCCGCCCAGCCATGGCCGGGCCGACTCCCCGAACCCGCCCCCACCCTGCTCCTGCTGCACCGCCCGATCGTGCACCTGAGCACCGCTGACGGTGCCCCCGTCCTGGTCACCGACCGCGGCCTGTTCACCGCCACCCCCACCAGCCTGCGCTGGGGCAGCAAGCAGTGGGCGCTGCTGGGCTGGGCGGGCCCATGGCCGATTACCGAACGATGGTGGTCCACCGCCGAACCCACCTCCCTGGCCGTGCGCGTCCAAGTCCAGCTCGACGCCGACCCCACCGAGATCCGCGCCGTCCTCCTCGTCTACGACGCGGCGCAATGGCACGCCGAGGGCGTCTACGAGTAGTCCACCGAACCGCTGTCCCCTCCGCTCGTAGCTCGGTTCTAGAGTGAAACGACGCCTGTCCGGGATAGTCCCGGCAGGCTCGGTCGCGGGAGGAGCGCTGTGAACCCATTCGAGGGCATGTTGTGTACGGCGGCCGCTGCCGACATTCCGCTTCTCGGTACCGCGGGGCACTTCACCGGATGGCTGTGTATCGAGCATCCCGGCGCGTGGGGCGGTGATGTGATCGGTGACGAGGTGCTCGGCCCGGAGATCACCGCCGAACTGGCGGCGCGTACGTCAGCGGCGCAGGTTCGGCCGACGCTGATCCGCCGCCCCGGCCGCAACGAGTTCACCGGTACCCGCACTGTGCTGCTGGTCAGTTCGCGGCCGGCGGGTTCCTGGTGTGAGCGGCTCGAGATCACCGACTTGCGCCAGCTCTTCGACATAGACCTGCATCTCGTCGACGGACCGCCCCCGGGAATCGGTGTGCGTGTGGATGATCCGGTGGTCCTGGTCTGCGCCCACGGCAAACGCGACCAGTGCTGTGCCCTGCTCGGTCGCCCGATCGCCGCCGCTTTGGCCGCCGACTACCCCGGCCGGGTCTGGGAGGCCTCGCACACCGGCGGTCACCGCTTCGCCCCCGCGGTCGTCCTGCTTCCCTCCGGCCTCACCTACGGCCGCGTCGACGCCCCCGCCGCCAAGGCGATGCTCGAAGCGGCCGATGTCGGCGAGGTCTCCCTGACCGGTCTCCGCGGCCGCGGCTGCTACCCCCCGATCTCCCAGCTCGCCGAAGTAGCCGTGCGCGAACAGTTCCCGGCCAACGCCACCGATCTCACCGTCCACCCCGATCCGGCTCCCACCAATGACCCGACCATGGCGGGCGCCGCCATCGTCACCCACCGCGACGGCCGCCGCTGGCGCGTCACCGCCCGCACCGTCGCCGCCGCCCCCCGCCAGGCCAGCTGTGGCGCCGCCCCCAAACCGGCCACCTACCTGGAACCCGCTGCCGTAGAACAACTCTCCGGGTCATCCGCCACCCAGCCCGAACCGTCCGCCGACCGCTGACGGTCGCGGGGACGATCAGGTCGGGGTCACCAGGGCGCGCCGGATGGCCGGCAACGTCGGTGGACTATCGGAACTACGGCGGATTGGCTCTCCCGCGCGATCACCCGGCGGCCCTAACGTCGACTCCATGATCGACATCCGGGAAATCGGCAAGGACGACACCGAGCTGGCGGGCCCGGCCCTACTGGAGCTTCGCCCACAGTGGGAGACGGCAACCCGGCTGGCCGAGTTCATCGACACCGAGCTGCGCCCCGCGGGCTATCGGTTGGTCGGTAGCTTCGAACCAGGTTCTCCGGCAGCGCTTTCGGTGGCAGGCTTCCGCGAATCCCACTCCACCGCCTGGGGCCACCATCTCTACATCGACGATGTGTCCACCCTCCCCGCGGTGCGCGGTCGAGGCCACGCCGACCACCTGCTGGACTGGCTCACCGCCGAGGCCCGGCGCCTGGACTGCGCGGCGATCCACCTGGACTCCGGCGTCGGCCCAACCCGAGCCGCCGCCCACCGCCTCTATATGCGCCACCACCTGACCATCACCGCCCACCACTTCACCCTCGATCTCGATCCCGCGAACTAGCGCCGCCGAGCACAACGTCCTTGTCGCCGGTCGTGGGGATCTTCTGGTGGCGGCCGACGCTACGCCGGGCTACCAGTGCGTGCCGGGTACCCATCGGGCCGCGCGGCGCAGGGCGGTGCCGGTGACTTTCCGGGCGGCGGAACGGGGTTTCGGATCCGATCGGGGAGTCGGGGCGGCGGTGTCTTCGGTCGACTCGCCCCTGGCCGCAGGGGAATCCGGGAGCGCACGGTAGTAGCGGTGCAGGATGCGGTCGCGGAGTTTGGGGGTGAGAATGCCGCCGTATTCGGCGAAGGTGCCGATGGGGACGTCGATGCGTTTGGGGCGTTCGGCGAGGGCGCGCACGATCGTGCCGGCGGCCCACTCGGGGGATTCGGAGGGGCCCTGTTCGCCGCTGGGGGCGATCATCGGCGTGCGCACCAGCGGCATGTGGATGGTGGTGAAAGTGACGCCGTCGGCGAGGGTTTCGACCGCGGCCACCTCGGTGAACTTGTCCAGGGCCGCCTTGCTGGCGAGGTAGGCGGCGAAGCGGGGGGTGGCCACCTGCACGCCGGCGCTGGAGATGTTGACGATGTGGCCGAAGCCGCGTTCGCGCATCTGTGGCAGCAGCGCGAGGGTCATTCGCAGGGCGCCGAAGTAGTTGACCGCCATGGTGCGTTCGAAGTCGTGCAGGCGGTCGGTGGAGCGGTGGATGGCGCGGCGGATGGAACGGCCCGCGTTGTTGACCAGCATGTCGACGTGGCCGTGCTGGTCGAGAATGGCCTTGACGGCCGAATCCACGGATTCGGAATCGGTGACATCGCACGGGTAGCCGTAGGCCTGCCCGCCCGCGTCGACGATCTCGGAGACCACCGCGGCCAGTTCGTCGGCGCGGCGCGCGAGGAGGAACACGACACCGCCCTTGTCGGCGACCGAGAGTGCGGCGGCCCGCCCGATCCCGGAGGACGCCCCGGTGATCACTACATGCCTGCCGGTGAGATCGCGCCGCTTGCGGCCCTGTTCACCTGGAGAAACCTGTGACATCACTGCTCCTTTGCAGCTCGTTACCTCCGAACTTACTCCGAAGTAAGTTCGGAGGCCAGGCCCTTCGAGAAACTCGAAAATATGTTCGAATGCCTCTCGCTAATATTCGAACGTATGTGCGATACTGATGCGCATGGCGGACGATCGGATGGCGGACATCTATGCCGCGGTGCGGCTCGGCGGTGGCGACCCTGATGCGGCGCGCGCGGCGCTGACCAGGCTGTGGAGCGAAATAGGGGAAGGCGGCGACCCGTTGCATCGCTGCGTGGTGGCACATCACCTGGCGGATGTGCAGGAGTTGCCGGAGGGCGCGTTGCTGTGGGATCAGCGGGCGCTGGCCGCGGTGTTCGGGCCGGGCATCCCGCTCGACGAGGGGCTGCGCGGGTTCCTGCCCTCGCTGTATCTGAACCTGGCCGACAGTCATCGCCGCGTCGGTGACTTCGAGATGGCGCGGATGCAATTGGCCATCGCGCGCGGGCACCTGGACGTGCTCGCCAACGATGCCTACGGCGCGGTGATCCGCACGGGTCTGGGCCATGTGGAGGCCGCGCTGGAATCACGGTCGATGCAGCGCTTGCCCGCGAATTGAGTTGTCCGGCACCAGGAAAGGGATTCGGTGATGAGGGGGTCGTGAGAGGAGCGGGTGCATGGGCTGGAGCAACGGTCCGCCGACCTGGTCGGAGCTGGAACGGGTACTCTCGGGCAAACCGAGCGGCAGGCCCGCGGAGGACATGCACCCGGGCGACGGCGGCGACAGTCCGGCCTGGTCGCGCAAGCGGGGCGAGTACCACGCCGCCGAGCTCGACCGGCCGACCGGCCCGACGGTGCCCTACGCGGAGCTGCACGCGCACTCCGCCTACAGCTTCCTCGACGGCGCGAGTCAGCCGGAGGAGCTGGTGGAGGAGGCGGTGCGGCTCGGTCTGGAAGCGCTCGCGCTCACCGACCACAACGGGTTCTACGGGACCGTCAGGTTCGCCGAGGCGGCCAGGGAATGGGGAATGCCAACGGTTTTCGGTGCCGAACTGTCACTGGGAACCGATGCGGAGGCGGCGCCGGGCCGAGGGGATGCGGTCCGGCGCCGTTCTGTACCGCGGGGCGGGTTGCGGGCTTCCGCCGACGCGGTGGTCGAGCGAGGGCACGCGCACGCACCGGACTCGCTGCCGCGCACCGGATCTCCCGATCCGCTCGGTCCACATCTCCTGGTTCTCGCCAGGGGGCAGGAGGGTTACCGGCGGCTGTCCCGGGAGATGACGACGGCGCACATGGCCGCGGGGGAGAAGGGTGTGCTGCGCTACGACCTCGACACGCTCGCGGCGGCGGCGGGCGGGCACTGGCACATTCTCACCGGCTGCCGAAAAGGTCACCTGCGCAACGCACTCGAACAGGATCTGCGCGGTGGCGATATCCGGCTGCCGAAAGCTGAAGCGGCACTGCGGGATCTGATCGAACGATTCGGCGCCGACCGGGTGAGTGTGGAGCTCACCCACCACGGCATCGCCACCGATGACGAGCGCAACGCGCTGCTGATCGCGCTGGCCGACCGGCTCGATGTTCCCGTACTCGCCACCACCGGTGCGCATTTCGCGTCCCCGGCGCAGCGTCGCCGGGCGATGGCGCTGGCCGCGATCCGGGCCAGGAGCAGTCTCGACGAGATGGCGGGCTGGCTGGCCCCCACCGGCGGTGCGCACCTGCGTTCGGGCGTGGAGATGGCGCACCTGTTCGCCGACTATCCGCACGCGGTGTCGAACGCGGCGGTGCTGGCTCGCGAATGCGCGTTCGACCTGGGGTTGATCGCCCCGGAGCTGCCCCCGTTCGAGGTGCCCGCCGGCCACGACGAGAACTCCTGGCTGCGCCACCTCGCCTATGCGGGCGCGGCGGGGCGCTACGGGCCGGCGGAACGAAACTCCAAGGCCTATAAGCAGATCGACCACGAGCTGGCGGTGATCGCGGACCTGAACTTTCCCGGCTATTTCCTGGTGGTGCACGACATCGTCCAGTTCTGCAAGGACAGCGACATCCTGTGCCAGGGCCGGGGTTCGGCCGCCAACTCCGCGGTCTGCTACGCCATCGGCATCACCAATGTCGACCCCGTCGGCAACCAGCTGCTCTTCGAGCGATTCCTCTCGCCCGAGCGCGACGGGCCGCCCGACATCGATGTCGATATCGAATCCGACCGCCGAGAGGAGGCCATCCAGCACGTGTACGCCAAGTACGGTCGCGACTACGCCGCGCAGGTGGCGAACGTGATCACCTACCGAGGTAAGTCCTCGGTGCGCGATGCCGCACGCGCACTCGGCTTTTCGCCGGGACAGCAGGACGCGTGGAGTAAGCAGGTGAGCCGCTGGTCCGGGGTGGCCGCCGAGACGGGCACCGATATCCCGGACGCGGTGCTCGAGCTCGCGGGCGAACTGGACGGCCTGCCACGGCATTTGGGCATTCACTCCGGCGGCATGGTGATCTGCGATCGGCCGATCGCAGACGTGTGCCCGGTGGAGTGGGCGCGGATGGCCGGGCGCAGTGTGCTGCAGTGGGACAAAGACGATTGCGCCGCGGTCGGTTTGGTGAAGTTCGATCTGCTCGGCCTCGGCATGCTCTCGGCGCTGCACTACATGATCGACCTGGTGCGCGAGCACAAGGGCGAGACAGTGGAACTACACGCGCTCGACCTCACCGAAGCGGGCGTCTACGAGATGCTGCAGCGCGCGGACTCGATCGGGGTGTTCCAGGTGGAGTCACGCGCGCAGATGGCGACGCTGCCCCGGCTCAAGCCGCGTAATTTCTACGACCTGGTCGTCGAGGTGGCGCTGATCCGGCCTGGACCGATTCAGGGTGGCTCGGTGCACCCCTATATCCGCAGGCGTAACGGCAAGGAACCGGTGGTGTTCGACCATCCCTCGCTGGAGCGCTCGCTCGCTCGCACGCTCGGGATCCCGCTGTTCCAGGAACAGCTGATGCAGATGGCGGTCGATGTCGCCGGTTTCAGTGCGGCCGAGGCGGACCAGTTGCGGCGTGCGATGGGGTCGAAGCGGTCGCCCGAGAAGATGGCGATGTTGAAGGCCAGGCTCTACCAGGGGATGCGTGAGCTGCACGGCATCACCGACGAGGTCGCCGACCGCATCTACGAGAAGCTCTACGCCTTCGCCAATTTCGGTTTCCCCGAAAGCCATTCGCAGAGCTTCGCCTCGATCGTGTTCTATTCGTCGTGGTTCAAGCTGCACCATCCGGCCGCGTTCTGCGCCGGGTTGTTGCGCGCGCAGCCGATGGGCTTCTACTCGCCGCAGTCGCTGGTCGCCGACGCCCGCCGCCACGGGGTGCGCGTGCACGGCCCCGATATCAACGCCAGCCGCGCCGAACCCACCCTCGAGAACACAGGCACCGAGATCCGGCTCGGCCTGTCGGGCGTGCGCCACATCGGCACCGACCTCGCCGACCGCATCGTCGCCACCCGCGCCGAACACGGCCCCTTCACCTCGATGCTCGATCTCACCGGCCGTGTGGAACTCACTGTCGCTCAATCGGAATCGCTCGCGACCGCAGGGGCGCTGGACGTTCTGGTCGACACCGAACCGCGCCATGACGACACCGCGAATGGTCGCGTCGCACCGCCGAACGGGCTCATCACGGGCGACGGTCGCGGTGTGGTCGCGGCTGTTCAGGACCGAGATGCTGTGCCGGATTATCAGCTTGTGCAACGGGATTCGCGCGGTAGCAGCGTGCGCAGGGCGGCGTTGTGGGCAGCGGGTGCGGCGGCCGTGGAGCGTCCCGATCGCCTACCCGGCACAGGTCCCGCCACCGTCGCCCCCTCCCTGCCCGGCATGAGCGCACTCGAACTCGCCGCCGCCGACGTCTGGGCCACCGGGATCTCGCCCGATACCTACCCCACCGAATTCCTGCGTGCCCACCTGAATTCGCTCGGCGTCGTCCCCGCCTGCGACCTACTGCTCGTCGAAGACGGCGCCCGCATCCTGGTGGCAGGTGCCGTCACCCACCGCCAGCGCCCCGCCACCGCCGCGGGCGTCACCTTCCTCAACCTCGAAGACGAGACCGGCATGGTCAACGTCGTCTGCTCGGTCGGCCTGTGGACCCGCTACCGCCGCCTCGCCCAGAGCGCCACCGCCCTGCTCATCCGCGGCCGCATCCAGAACGCCGAGGGCGCGGCCAGTCTTGTCGCCGACCACCTCGAACATCTCGACCTGCGTATCGTCGCCCGATCCCGCGACTTCCGCTGATCTCGCGTAACCCGGTACCCGTTGGGTATCTTGGGAATTGGGGGTACATCACGAACGCGCACGTACGGCAGGAGTCGGAATCCGCGGGGCCGGTGCTGGTCGCACGACGGACCACATTCTTCGCGCTGATCGGGGATCTGGTTGTCTCGCTGCCGTCGATCGTGCTCAGCGGATGGCTCATCTGGGGATTGTCGGCGCTGGTCGGGGACTGGCTCGTGGTCGTCGCCGCGCTGGTGTGGCCGGTATCGGGCGCGTGCGTTCTGCTCGTCGGTGTCCTGGTCGCCGGTGCGACAGCACAGGCCAACCGGTCCGCGTCGCCCGAGCACGCGGAAGTGGACGACGCGTGGGCGGCGGTCGCCGTCGATGCCCGGATCGACGGTTCTCGCTATACGCCATGGGTTTACGACCTCGTAACGGTGAACGGAGAGGCGTACGGATACGCGGCTCTGGGCCGACACGTCGTCGTGACCCGGCATGCCGTCGACGTGCTCACGCGAGGGGAATTGCAGGCGGTACTCGCGCACGAGTTGGGCCATCACTTGCTGGGACAAATGTGGTTACGGTGGCTGATCAAGTGGTATCGGGGTCCTGCCGACCTGCTCTTCGAGCTCGCTGTGGGAGTTGTGTCCAAGGTCGCGTTGTTGCTGCAAATCGGGCCTCGGTGGATCGCCCACCGACTGTATCGGGGGCCTCGGCCGGTCATCCTCCTCGGCGTGCTGGTGGTCGCCATCGTGCCGACCGCAGCCGTCCTCGGCTCGGGTTGGGCGCTTCTCGCCGTGTCGGCCCGGTTTCTCGGGCTGCCGACCGCACTGGTCGTGGTGGTGGTCCTCGTCGCGCAGCCCTTCGCGCGAGCCAGGCTGTCCCAGTGGCGGGAGTACGGTGCCGACCGAGTAGCAGTGGAACTCGGCTACGGCCAGGATCTTCGCGCTGTACTACGACGGCAGCAGGCGGACTGGGACGCTACCCCTGTCGAGAATCGCCTGCTGGCTCCCTTGCTTCATACCCACCCGTCGCCCGACAGCCGCCGCCGCGCGGTCGAAGCGCTCGAACTTCAACGGCACAGGGCAACGGCCGACGATCGGCCGTCATGACCAGGTCGCGCGAGCGCGCCCGCTCCGGCTCTCCCACGCATTACGCTGCGAACATGCGCAAGCTTGCCGTGGTGATGATCGCGTTGCTCGGACTCCTGTTCCTGGCCGGGTGCGGCGATGACGACAGCGAGGACCATGCCGGTCGGGCGTCGGCGCCCACCGTCCTGGAAGGGCCCGCACCCGCTGTGACGCCCGGGTTCCGGGAGGGGGCCCCGCAGAAGGACAGTCCGGCGCCGACGGATCAGTCGAACCGGAAAGAGGTGATCACCGGGTCGGTGGATGTCACCTCGGCCGATCCGATCGCCGCCGCCGCGACCGTCACCGAGCAGGTCCGTGCCGTCGACGGCCGGATCGACAGCCGCACCGAGCAGCCCGGCACCGACAAGCGCGCCGCTCGCGCCGTGCTCAGTGTGCGGGTGCCCGCCGACAAGACCGACGCCTTCATCACCGGCCTCGGCGGGGTCGGCACGGTTACCAGGGTCAGCACCAATCGCGACGATGTCACCATGCAGTGGCAGGATCTCGACGCCCGCATCCGCGCCCTGCAAGCCTCCGTCGACCGGCTCAAAGCGCTGATCACGGGTGCCACCAACACCGCCGACCTGATCGCCGCGGAGGAGGCGCTGTCGAGCAGGCAGGGCGAGCTCGACAGCCTCACCGCGCAGAAACGCAGCCTCGACGATCAGGTCGCGTTGTCGACGCTGACCATCACCCTCACCGCCGATGACAAGAACGCGCCAGGCGACCCGGACAACTTCTGGGACGGCGTCGTCTCGGGCTGGCATTCGCTGATCGACTGGTTGCAGGACGCGATCGTCTTCGTCGGCAAAGCCGTGCCGTGGCTGGGCTTCCTCGCCGTGATCGGCGGATTGCTGTATGCCGCACTGCGATTGCTGCGCAGGCGTCGCACCGGAGCCCCCGCCACCACACCGGCAACCACGGTCCGAGCGGCCACCGCACCCGAGACCACCACTCCCACAGCCGCCACCGAACCGACGGTGCCCGGGAAGGAGACCCCCGGTGCCCACCGTGCGGGCGACGATCAAACCGAACAGCCGTAAAGGCCCGCTGGTCGAATTCGATATCGACTGAGTCAGACCGCGCCAGGAAAGCCCAGCTGCCGCCACGCCTCGTACACCGACACCGCCGCCGCGTTCGACAGATTCATCGACCGACGTCCCGGCAGCATCGGAATGCGCACCTGATCGGTGACCTGCGGATCGGCCAGCACTTCCTCGGGCAGCCCGGTCGGCTCGGTGCCGAACAGCAGCGCGTCGTTGTCTCGATAGGCGATATCGGTGAAACGGGTGGTGGCCTTGGTGGTGAAGGCGAAGACCCGGCCGGGCCGGATCGCCGCGAACGCGGTCGCCAGGTCGGGATGCACGGTCACCACCGCGAGGTCGTGATAGTCCAGGCCTGCCCGGCGCAGCTTGGATTCCGAGAGGTCGAAACCGAGCGGCTCGATGAGGTGTAGCGCGCAGCCGGTCCCCGCGGCCAACCGGATCGCATTGCCGGTATTGGGCGGAATCACGGGCTCGTGAAAGATCAGGTGCAGCACAGCCGACCACTCTGTCATGCGGCGCCCTGCCCGCGCGCAGGTGGTATCTGGAACAATCGCCGGTGTGAACGAGGCGGAGACGACCGGCAAGCACCGGGTCGCGCGATTGAGCGCGGGGGAGCAGTACCTGCGCAGTCATCTGCCGATGACCGTGGTGACCGCGCTGATCGTGATCGCGGTCGGCTTCGTGGCGTGGGATCGGTGGCGCCGTGGCGCGCTGATCTTCGGCAGCGCCGCGCTGGTGGCCGCCGCGTTCCGGCTGTGCCTGCCGACCGTGCAGGTGGGGTTGCTCGCCGTGCGCAGCCGCCCGTTCGACGTGGCCGCGCTGACCGCGCTCGGCAGCGCCATCGTTTTCCTCGCGGCCACCATCAATACTCTCGGCGTCAGCTGAAACAGAACCGGGCGCGGGGGGGGGGGCGGGGGGGGGGGTTTTTTGGGTTTTTGGGGGGGGGGTTTGGCCCACGGGGGGGGGGGGGGTGGTGGGCGCGGGGGGGCGGGGCGGGCGGCGGGGGTTA
>NZ_JBHXNK010000042.1:53119-60138 GCF_042719755.1 Nocardia sp. NPDC058519
GCCCTGGTCTGCCAATTCGTTTACCTCGCGCCCAAAATAAATACTCTCGGCGTCTGCTGAAAAACACCCGGCCGCGTCGTTCGACGCGCCCGGTTCTGTTTTCGGAGTTCAGGCGGAGGTCTTGTCCCACAGGCTGCGGGTGCCGTTGCTGCCGTAGAGCGCGCGAGCATCGCTCGGGCTGATCGTCGACGGGGTTCGCGGCGTCGCGGCGCCGGCGTGGGCGGCCAGGATCTGTCCGGTCATCTTCGCGACGTACGGGCTGGCCATGATCAACCCGAGGTTGGCGCGACGTGCGGCCGCCCAGACGAGCACCTTCCCCGGGATACGGACCACGGCGTCCACGACACGAGGCATGTCGAATCGGCCCAGCTCGCGCATCCAGGTGGGCAGCGTCGAGATCGTCGCCAGCGACAGCACACGACCACCGGCCGCGAACGTCATGCCTTTGCTCACCGACGGCCACAGCAGGAAATGCATGGCTTCCACGGCCCGCTCGCTGACGCACAACTGCGGCCGAACGCGCTCGAAGTACGCGCGCACCTCGGCACGATTGCGCGGCACATCCGAGGGCTTGCAGGTCTGTAGTTCGGCGGCGATCACGCACTCGGCCCAGTACCGGTCTTCTTCGGCCGGACTCAGCGGCCCCGGCCCGAACATCTCGTAGGCCTTGAGCACAGAATGCCACCCGGTGACGTGGATCCACAGCTGGGAGTCGGGGTTGTTGGCGCTGTAGCGCTTGCCGCTGATCGGTTCGATGCCCGTCATCGGCGCGTGCACCTTCATCAGGTGTTCGGCGGCCTGGATGGCGGTGCGGCCGTCGCCGAGCGCGACCAGCAGGAAGTAGGACAGCGTGTGGTCGAGACGGGTGGCGGGATTGTCGTAGATCCCGTGCGAATCGGCGACCGCTGCGGTCAGGAACGGATCGAAGTGCTCGAGGGTGACCGCGCGCTGGAATCCGATCAGCGCGGTCGGCGCCGCCCACACCTTCCAGGTGGGGGAATCCGGCCCGAAGAAGCCGTAGTCGTCGCGACGCAGAGTCGACGCATCGAAAGCCATTGCACATGCCCCTTTGCAGTGCGAGGAATATTGAATACAACACCACCGTAGCAATTACTCGACGTGAATACAACGGTTGCGTAGGATTCGTGACGAAGGATGGCGGGTATCGTCGGCGAGCGAAAGGCAGGTGGGCGGGTGACCTCGACGCAGGAGCAACGACCTCGACGCCGCTATGCACCGCGCCTGCCGCCGGACCAGCGCCGCGCGCAACTTCTCGACGCCGCGTTCACCGTCCTGGGCCGGATGGAACTGCACGAGCTGAGCATGGAGGCCGTCGCGCAGGAGGCGGGCGTCGGAAAACCCGTGCTGTACACGGTGTTCAAGACCCGCGCCGAACTCGTCGAAGCGCTGCTGGAACGCGAACGTGAACGCGGACTGGATCAGATCGCCGACACGCTGCCCGAAGACCTGCTCGGCGCCGACCCATTGGCGGCTGCCTCGGCGACTGTCGAAGCGTTCGTCGGTGTGGCACTGGCGAATCCGACTCGCTGGCGGCTGATCCTCGCCACCCCGGCGAGCGCGCCCGACGAATATCGTGCGGCTCTTCGTGCTTCGCGTGCCGAAATCTTGGAGCGCGCGGAATCGCTTGTCCGCATGGGTATCTCAGTGCTGCCGAAGTGGTCGGGCATGGATGCCGGGCTGCTCGCGAGCTCGACCCTCACCATCGCCGAAATGCTCGGTCGGCTCGGGGTCAGCGAGCCGGAAGAGTATCCGCGCGAACGACTTCAGGCCTATGTCCGGTCGATCGTCACCCTGCTGACCGGGGGAGTGAACGTCAGCGGTTCTCCCGCGCGAGGCGCATCGTCTCGGTGAGCAACTTCGACACCGCGGCCGCCTCGGTGAGGAACCCGTCGTGCCCGTCGCGTGAATGCACGATCTCGAGACCCGCGCAGCCCGGCAGCCCTTCGGCCAGCTCGGCCTGGGTGTGCAAGGGGTACAGGCGGTCCGAGTCGACCCCGCCCACCACGCACGGCACCGACGTCGAAGCCAGCGCGGCAGCGACACCGCCGCGCCCGCGACCCACATCGTGGCGGTTCATGGCCTCGCTGAGCAGCACATAGGTGGCCGGATCGAAGCGTTGACACAGCTTGTCGGCCTGGTGTTCGAGGTAGCTCTGCACCGCGTACCGTCCACCGGTCCACGGGTCTTCGTCGCCCTGGGCCTTGTTGGTGAAGCGGTGGTCGAGTTCGCCTTCGGTGCGGTAGGTCAGGTGCGCGATGCGCCGGGCCAGCCCCATGCCGGTCATCGGCGCGCGGCCGGTGCCGTGATAGTCGCCGCCCTGCCAGTCGGGATCGGCGGTGATGACGGCCATCTGGGTGGTCTGGGTGCCGATCTGATCGGCGGTGGCGCGAGCGCCGACGGCCAGCACGAGCGCGGCACTGACCCGCTCGGGCAGGCCGATGATCCACTCGAGCACCCGCATGCCGCCCATCGAGCCGCCGACGACCGCGCCGAGCCGCTCGATCCCGAGCACCTCGAACAACCGCGCTTCGGCGTTCACCTGATCGCGGATGGTCAGCTCGGGAAACCGTGCGCCCCATGGCTTTCCGTCGGCCGCCAGTGCGGACGGGCCGGTGCTGCCCTTGCAGCCGCCGAGCACGTTGGTCGCGATCACACACCACTCGTCGGTGTCGATCGGCGCGCCGGGCCCGACCATGCCTTCCCACCAGCCGGGCGCCCCGTCGGGCCCACCGACGACATGAGAGTCGCCGGTGAGCGCGTGTTCGACGAGCACCACATTGTCCAGGGTGGGCGAGAGCTCGCCCCAGCGTTGCACCGCCAGCCGCACATCGGGGATAACGGCGCCGTTCTCCAGCGCCACGTCCCCGATGGCGACCACGCCGACACGCCCGTCCTGGGGTGGCAGCAGGGCCACCCCGGTTTCGGGTCGGGCGATCGGCGATTCGGTGCTCACAGTCACGTCGTCGCCGCCGCGAACCCGGCCCGCAGATCGGCCAGAATGTCTTCGATGCCCTCGATGCCCACCGCGAGCCGGACCAGGCCGGGAGTGACGCCGGCCGCCAGCTGCTCTTCGGGCGTCAACTGCGAGTGCGTGGTCGACGCCGGGTGAATCACGAGTGAACGCACATCACCGATGTTAGCTACATGGCTGTGGAGGCTGAGCGCGTCCACGAACTTCTTGCCCGCATCGACACCGCCCGCCAGCTCGAACGCCACGATCGCGCCCGCACCCTTGGGCGCCAGCTCCTCGGCCCGCGCGTGCCAGGGCGAGGACTCGAGGCCCGCGTAGAACACCGCGTCGACGCCCGGCTGCTCGGCGACGAACTTCGCGACCGTCTCGGCATTGCTGACGTGCCGCTCGACGCGCAAGCTCAGCGTCTCGATGCCCTGCGCGATGAGGAACGCGTTGAATGGCGAGACCGCAGCACCCAGATCGCGCAGCAACTGCACGCGCGCCTTGAGCGCGAACGCGGGCGCGCCCAGATCGGCGAACACCGCACCGTGGTAGCTGGGGTCGGGCTCGGTGAAACCGGGGAAGCGCGCGTTGCCGTCGGCGTCGCGCACGGTCCAATCGAACGTGCCGCCGTCGACGATCACGCCAGCCACGGCCGCACCGTGCCCACCCAGGTACTTCGTCGCCGAATGCACGACGATGTCGGCGCCGTGGGCCAGCGGCTGGATCAGGTACGGGGTGGCGACGGTGTTGTCGACGATCAGCGGAATGCCGTTCGCGTGCGCGACACCGGCGATGCCGGGGATGTCGAACACCGCACTGCTCGGGTTGGCGATGGTCTCGCCGTAGAACGCCTTGGTGTTGGGCTGGATCGCCGCTTCCCACTGCGCGAGGTCATCGGGATCCTCGACGAACGAGACCGTGATCCCCAGCTTGGGCAGCGAGTAGTGGAAGAGGTTGTAGGTGCCGCCGTAGAGGTGCGGGCTGGACACGATGTGGTCGCCCGCGCTGGCCAGGTTCAGGATCGCGTAGGTCTCCGCGGCCTGGCCGGAGGCCAGCAGCAACGCCGCGACGCCACCTTCGAGCGCGGCAACCCGCTGCTCCACCGCGTCCTGGGTGGGGTTCATGATCCGGGTGTAGATGTTGCCCGGCTCGGCGAGGCCGAACAGCGCGGCGGCGTGATCGGTGTCGCGGAAGGTGTAGGAGGTGGTCTGGTAGATCGGCAGTGCCCGCGCGTTGGTGCTCGCGTCGGGGGCCTGGCCCGCGTGGACCTGCTTGGTCTCGAAGGACCAGTTCTCGGGCAGGGAAGAGTCGGTCATGTCGTGCTCCAGTGGGGTGTGCGCCGGGGGGATCTCGTCAACTGGGTCGGATCGACGGGCAACAACACATGGGGGCCTCCTGCAATGCGCGCTTGCTCTCGACTTTCGAGAGCCCGGTCATCACCCGGAGCACCCCACCGCAGCTGGAGGGTTGCCGACCAGCGAGCCGGGGCTTGGCGCTGGTACTCATGACCTTGCCGTCATGTTAACCGGACACCTCCCGCGCGCGGAAACTTCCCCCGCATTTCACGCTGAAGATCACTCGTCGGCCGGTGTGCCGAAGCCGGGCGTGTCGTCGACCGGTGCGCCACAGACCTGCCGCAAGCCGTGGTAGGCGCGCAGCACGGCGTCGCGAGTGACCCGAACAGCTACCGTCGGTGACCCGCTCAGCAGTGCTTGTTCGGTATCGGCGACCGAGATGTGGCACAGCATCTGCCAGATCCCGGCCACCAGCTTCACCTTGAAGTCGTCCGGTGACGTGCCCATCCGCTGCGCGAGCTCGGTGCACACCGCGACGTTCTTCTTCTCCGCGTATTCCAGCGCCCGCGCGTTAACCGACTGGCTGGTGCGCATGATCCGCTGCATCTGCAGGAACTGGCGGATGAACCGGATACCGTCCGCGTCTGCCTCCGCCTGGACCACCGCCAGGTAGGCGCCGCACAGTGCCTGGAGTTCGTTGCCGGTGTTCGGTTGGGAGCGCAGCGCGACGGCGACGGAGACCCCGAAGTCGTCGATCGGGGCCAGCACGATGTCTTCCTTGAGCGCGAAGTACCGGTTGACAGTGCGCGGTGACACATCGGCACCCGCGGCGATCTGCTCGACCGTCGTCGCGTCGAAACCCTGGCTATCGCACAGTTCGAGGCCGATCGCGACGATCGCGGCCTTGGTCTGGATCTTCTTGCGTTCACGCAGGCCCAGCGGCGCGTCGGCAGCCGGTTCGGTCGTCCGGTCGGCGCTGATCGGAGTAGTCGAGTCCAGCATCACACCAGCCTACCGTGTCGGTCGCTTTATCTGTCTAGGAAAGCCAATTGGCGCGTTCAGACATTTTTCTCTTGACGCCAATTGTCGTGTAGTGCCAGGATTGGTCGACGCCAATCTAGTAACGAGGAGTTCTGGTGACCGGCACCGAGCTAGAGACGAAACATGTTGATTCTCAACAGAATTCGATGCGGTGGTGGGCGCTGGTCGTGCTCTCCGCCGCCCAGTTGATGGTGGTGCTCGACGCCACCGTGATCACGATCGCCCTGCCGTATGCCCAGCGGGACCTCGGGATCAGCGACGGCGACAAACAGTGGGCGCTCACCGCGTACACGCTCATCTTCGGCGGGCTACTGCTGCTCGGCGGACGGATGGCCGACTACCTGGGCCGACGCCGGATCTTCCTGGTCGGCCTGGTCGGCTTCGCCGCCGCGTCGGCGCTGGCCGGCCTCGCGCAGACCGGCGCGCAGTTGTTCATCGGCCGCGGTCTGCAGGGCGCGTTCGCCGCACTGCTCGCCCCCGCGGCCCTGTCGCTGCTGTCGGTGATCTTCACCGATGTGCAGGAGCGGGCCCGCGCGTTCGCGGTGTTCGCCGGTATCACCGCGGGTGGCATCGCGTTCGGGCTCATCGTGGGCGGCGCGCTCACCGAGTTCGCGTCATGGCGGTGGACGCTGCTGATGAACACCCCGATCGCGCTCATCGCGGTGGCCGGTGCGGTCGCGGTGATCGCGCGTGATATCCCGGTGCCCCGAACCGGCGGCTACGACCTGCCCGGCGCCGTCACCGTGACATTCGGCTTGGTCTCCATCGTCTACGGGTTCAGTCGCGCCGCTGAACACGGCTGGCTGGCGGGCAGCACCCTCGGCCTGCTCGGCGCGGGCTCCGCCTTGCTCGTCGCGTTCGTCCTCATCGAGGCACGCTCGGCGAATCCGCTACTACCACTGCGAATTCCGGGTGAGATCAATCGCGGCGGCGCATTGCTGGCCGCGCTGCTGATCCCGATCGCGATGTTCGCCATGTTCTTGTTCCTCAGCTTCTACTATCAGAACACCCTCGGCTATTCGCCGCTGAAGGCGGGCATCGCGTTCCTGCCGTTCCCGGTGGGCATCGGGATCGCGGCGGGCATCACCAGTTCGTTGATGCCCAAGTTCGGGCCGCGTCCGCTGATGGTGGTCGGCGCGCTGCTCGGCGTCGTCGGACTGCTGTGGCTGGCGCAACTGAGCTACGGCGACGGGTACGCGCTGAGCGTGCTGCCCGCGCAGCTGCTGATGGCGCTCGGGATGGGCCCGCTGTTCGTCGGCATGCAGGCCGTCGCCCTGCATCAGGTCGACGCCGAGGACTCCGGCGTCGCCAGCGCCTTGCTCAATGCCGCGCAACAGGTCGGTGGTGCCGTCGGCACCGCGCTGCTGACCACCCTGTCGGTCCAGGCCGCCGAGAACTACGTCACCGACAACCCCACCGTCGACCACCTGATCGAACGCGCCTCGATCTATTCCTACGACGTCGCGTTCTATATCGGCGCCGGCTTCTTCCTCGCCGCCGCCGTGGTAATCGCGGTGATGATCCGCGACAAGCCGGAGAACCTCATCGAAGGCGACGAACACGCGGCCGCCGTGCCGATCGCGGTCTGACCTGGTCGGGGGGGGGCGGGGGGCCCGGGGGGGGGGGGGGGGCCTGCCCGGGGGGGGGTTGGGGGGGGGGTGCCCCGCGGGGGTCCTGGGGGCGTCGCCCCGGCTGGGGTGCAGGGG